>WQTX01000033.1 GCA_009786075.1 Bacteroidota bacterium
GATTTATTTTTCATTCTTTAGATATTCCATTTCTTTGAGAAATGGAATATCTTGAACGACACCAACCGGAATGAAATATAATTCACTATGGTATTAGAATAAATTATAATTCACGTTGGTATAATTACAACAAAAAGGAATTGTACCGTCCTTTTATTACAATAAAATTAAATTTATACCGTCCTTTTGTTACAATAAAACGAAAATTATACCGTCCTTTTATTACAATTAAAAATAAAAGTAGTAATTCAAAATTGAAATCATTGCATTTGTATATATCAATCTGCCATTTTATTATATTTGTGTGATTGATAAGATTTTGGCACAGATTCAATTCCTAAAATCTTGAAAAAAATTGTGGCTGTGCACTGAGCGTAGCCGAAGTGTTCAGACAAAATTTTGTATGTTTGCGAAAAAATAAATAATATGAACTACGAAACCCTCTGCACCCAAGCCTGCAAAATCATAAAAGAAGTAGGCGATTACGTGCGCACAGCCGGAAAAAACCTCACATGGCAACAAATAGAAACCAAAGGTACAAACGATTTTGTAACCGAAATTGATACAGGCGCAGAAGAACGTTTAGTTACTGCCCTATCGAAAATTTTGCCCGAAGCCGGTTTTATTGCCGAAGAGCAAACGAGCACTAAACGTGGTGAAACGTTCAATTGGATTATTGACCCTATTGACGGCACAACTAATTTTATTCACGGTTTGCCGCCTCACGCCATTAGCGTTGCGCTTATGCAAGACAACGAACTTGTAATTGGCATTGTATATGAAATTACCCGTGATGAATGTTTTTACACATGGAAAGGCGGAAAATCGTATTGCAACGAATGTGAAATTCACGTTTCCAACGTGCAAACTGTTGATAAAGCGTTGATTATTACCGGTTTTCCTTACAATGATTATTCTCGATTGGAAGCCTTTGAAAAAACAATGATGTATTTTATAAAACATTCGCACGGGGTACGCCGGCTTGGTTCGGCAGCTGCTGATTTGGCTTATGTAGCCTGCGGTCGTGCCGATGCGTTTTACGAATACGCCCTTAAACCGTGGGACGTTGCCGCCGGTGCAATTATTTTGCAAAATGCAGGCGGCGAGGTTATGAATTTTTCGGGTGGCGAAGATTGTATTTTTAGTGGAGAATTGATTTCTTGTAATGGGAATTTGAGGGAGGAATTGCTTTCGATTATAAAACCTATAATGAATTACGAGTAATGAATAACTTTTTATTAAAATATCTTTGTTTTGTTATTATTATTTTGTTAGTGTTTTCTTGTAGTACTTATACAAAAAAACAGCGGACAAAAGAAGGAATTACATACTATTACTACAATAAAGGAAAATTAACAGAAATACGAAATACTAAAGATGGAATAAGAGATGGAATAACAGAAGTTATTTATGACGATGGTATTGAATATACGCGCGAAGTTGCAATATATAAGCATGGCATATTGCAAAAAGTTGATTGGTATTCAAAAGATAGCACTTTACGTTATAATCACACTTTCTCGGAGTATGGTGGCGAATTAATTGAGAGTTGGGTTTTAACAAACATAGATAGCGCAAATAACTTGCATTATATAAAAAAAGTAACTATGTTTCCTTGTAGATTTATGCAGTATCACATAATTAATGATGTGGTTGTGGATTCAATACTTGTACAATTTCCCGAATTTGACTGAATTAAAAATTAAACAAATGCAAAACGAAAATATAAACTTGGAATTAGACCACAACGGCGTAGCAATAGGTAATACCAAAGAAGATAAAAAGCAACGCAAACAGTTCATTGTTGATTTTTACGGAAAATGGATTGCTGCAAATCCCGAAAAACGCCTTTACAATAAATCGTTAGGAGCGTTTATAGAAGTCCGTTTTTTATCGTTGGAAGAAACTACGGGGCATGCTTCTGTGAGTTATAAATCAACCGTAGCAGTTACTTTTTTATCCGAAGTAATAAAAAATGCTATTGCTCAAAAAGATAAAAAAGGAAATATTATTTCAGAAAAACCAAAACCAAATGTAAAAAATCAAGCACGTTTTTCAAAAATCTACGTGATGGAATACGAAAAAACTAATTTTGGAAAAATAAAACTAACAGTAGGCGAATTGCGAGGAAGCAGACAAAATATTCAATATTGTATTAGTGCAATAGAAAACGGCTAAACAACCCTCGCGCACCCGAAATAGTTATTTAGCCGTTAATCTTAATCGTGCGACAAAGATACAACCATTTTTTTCAATTTGCAACAAAATAACAATAAAATTTTTCAAACAACAACAACTAATGAAAACCGCAATCGCCATACTAAATTGGAACGGACAAGGATTTTTGAAAAAATTCCTTCCCTCGGTTATTGACAATTCGCCTGCCGAAAAGACGGAAATATATGTTATTGACAATGCTTCGACTGATGAAAGTTGTAATTTTTTACGACAAAATTTTCCAAACGTTCAATTGATACAACTCGATAAAAACTACGGTTTTGCCGAAGGTTACAACAAAGGTTTGGCGCAGATTTCAGCCGAATATTTTGTATTGCTCAATTCCGATGTGCAGGTTACGCCTCATTGGATTGAACCTGTGATTGCCTACATGGACGCTCACAAAAATTGCGCTGCGGCAATGCCCAAACTCCTCTCCTACGCCCGCCCCGACTATTTTGAATACGCCGGTGCTGCCGGTGGTTTCATAGACCGTTACGGGTTTCCATTTTGCAACGGACGGTTATTTTCGGAAGTGCAAAAAGATTGCGGTCAATATAATGAAATAAAAGAAATTTTTTGGGCAAGTGGTGCGGCTCTGTTTGTACGTAGCGAAGTGTATTGGCAGTGTGGCGGATTAGATGCCGATTTTTTTGCCCACATGGAAGAAATTGATTTATGTTGGCGCATGAAAAATGCCGGACACAGCATTATGTATATTCCTCAATCGACTGTGTATCACGTTGGTGGCGGAGCATTACCGGCTTCAAGTCCGTTTAAAACTTACTTAAATTTTCGCAACAATTTATATTTGCTTTATAAAAATTTACCCAATAAAAACTTTTTATGCACATTGTTTGCACGAATGGTTTTAGATGGCATAGCTTTTATACAATTTGCCCTTACGGGAAAATTCGGCGATGCAAAATCTATTCTTAAAGCACATCGGCATTTTTACAAAGCCCTCCCCGATTTAAAGAAAAAACGAAAAGCCGTGCAGCAACAGCACAAAGCCGTACAACACCCACAAATGTACCGAAAAAGTATTGTGTGGGATTTTTATGTGCGTAGGAAAAAGACTATTGAAATGTGAGATTTCTAAATGAAAATAGTATTTTTGTTCCAACAAAAAATCAGACAAATGAAACGACTAACTCTCTTACTCCTCAGTATATGTATCGGTGCAGCAAGTTTTGCACAAAAATCAAAATCTCAAAAACCAAAATATATTTTCCTTTTTATAGGCGACGGTTTGGGTTTGGTACAAACGCAGATTGCCGACGATTTTTTGCGCAGTACCCGCGGCGATAGTCTTGTGTATCTGCAATTTCCTGCCAAAGGTATGCAAACTACCTATTCGCTGAGTTCAAAAATTACCTGTTCGGCGGCGGCGGCAACTGCCTTAGCTACCGGACAAAAAACCACCGTAGGACGTATATGTATGGGCGCAGGCGAAACCGACAGCCTCACAAGTATTGCTTTCATTGCTAAAAATTGGGGCTACAAAGTGGGCATACTTACCAGCGTTTCGATAGACCACGCCACTCCGGCAGCGTTTTACGCACGCACCAGCGACCGCGGAAATTACAACGAAATAGCCATGCAATTGGGTGCATCAGGGTTAGATTTTTTTGCCGGCGGCGATTTTTTGAAACCATTTAAAGGTATGAACGATGCCTACGAAATAATGGCAAATCACTCATTCACAATTATTTCGGGAATTGATAGCTTAATCGTGGCTTCTACTATCGACAATCCTGTTGCGATACTCGATGTGAATAAAGAATTTGCCTACGGCATAGAAAAAACCGAAAACGATTTTACGCTTGCCGGTGTTACCCACGCCGCCATAAAAACACTGGAAAACCCCGCAGGTTTTTTCGTAATGGTGGAAGGCGGCAAAATTGATTGGGCATGCCACGCCAACGATGCCGCTACTATGGCGCACGAAGTTTTGGAATTTGACCAAGCAATACGGCAAGCTTTGGAATTTTACAAAAACAACCCGAACGAAACGCTTATTGTAGTAACCGGCGACCACGAAACCGGCGGCGCGGCTATGGGCGCAGCTATCAATCCGTACTGGTTGAACATTCCGATGCTGCAACATCAGCGTATTTCGTATGCCAAACTCACGCCGCTTATTGCGCAAAAAATAGAGCAAACGCCCCTGTTTACTATTGATACGTGTTTGCAATTTCTTTCAAAATATTATGATATAAACTGTGAAGACGGCATTCAACTGCACGCCTACGATAGTTTGCGCATCACACAAGCCATTCAATTTGCCTTGAACAAAACCACTCGCATGAGCGACGACGAGGCTATAAAACGCTATTACATGCCGGCAAACGAAAAAGATTTTGAGCGACGCAGTGCCGCCATTACAATTACCATAAATACAATTCTTGCCGAAAAAGCAGGTATCGGCTGGACTACATTTGCCCATTCGGGAGTGCGAATACCGGTGTATGCCATAGGAAACAGTGCGGAATTGTTTAATGATTATTACGATAATACTGATATTTTCCGTAAGCTACTCTCTTGTTTGCAAGAACCTAAGAAAAAAAAAGAACAGCCCCCTAAATCCCCCTCAAGGGGGACTTTAAGAAAATGATTACAATTTTCTTGCTCCTCCCCTTGAGGGGGAGGTCGGGAGGGGGCTTTTACAACTCATTCACATCTATCAATGCTTTTGATTGTGAAAGTTCAGTTTTATTCGCTTCCAAAAAACTCCGATTAATTTCCGCCAAAGTTTCATTGATTTCGTCCATGTTTAGGCATTGTTCTTCGGTAAAAAAATCGTCGGAAACGGTTGTAAAATTCTGTTCACAGAGCGATAATTCCCACGCATCGGTTTCTTCATTGAAATACACGTTGGCAAGCCCTTGTGTGCGGCAAATTATGGGGCGGTGCATGTAAATTGCACACGTGTTGTTGTGGAGAAATTTACATGATGTTTCAATCGTTCCGTCATTCCTGCGAAGGCAGGAACCTTTAGCTCGGCGTAGCCAATCTCCTCGCAAAAGATATGAGATTCCTGCTTTCGCAGGAATGACGGACTTTTTGGAAAGTCTCGGACAAAGATTTTTAGAAGTGTTCTTAATCGCCTGTGAAATCGCATAATATTCTATGGGCAATATTCCAAAATTCATACAACACGCAGCGCAGCCTTTTTTGCACACAATATGTTCTGTTTGAGAATTTTGCAATTCTTCAATACGAGTATTGAGTTTTTCAATAAGAGCAAAATATTGGTTAAAGAATGGGGTAGTTTTCATAGCTCTCAAAATATACTACACACTTTTTTTCCGGTAACTCAACACTGCCCAACCGTTGAAAAACACTGCCAAAGCGCAAAGCGGGTAAAACAAATGTTGCATATCGGCGAAAGTTGCGCCTTTTAGGTAAATCATTCGCAAAACTTGAATAAAATATTTGAGCGGACTGACATTTCCCAACATCTGCGCCCATTCGGGCATATTTTGGTAGGGCGTAAAAAGTCCGCTAAGGAAAATAAACGTTATTACAAAAAAGAACATTATAAAAATTGCCTGCTGAATGTTTTTGGCATAATTGGAAATTACCAAGCCAAAACCCGAAAAACTCAGCGTAAATACGGCTGCAAAAAGATACATCAGCACAATTGAACCTTTGGGCACCAGTCCGTAAAAAACAAATGCCGTGAGCATACAAAGCGTGATAACCACAAAACCCGAAGTCCAATAGGGAATCAGTTTTGCTATGATGAGTGTGAATTTATTTACGGGAGTTACATTTATCTGTTCAATAGTGCCGTTTTCTTTTTCGCCCACAATATTAAAAACAGGCAAACAACCGCCAATCACAGCCAGCATCATTGCCATCAGTGCAGGTATCATAAATATTTTGTAATTCAAATTGGGATTGTAACGGAATTGTGGGCGAACTTCAGCCCCGCCACCTACCCCCCAACCCCCTGAAGGGGGGGCAAAGTCCCCTTTAGGGGATTTAGGGGTAGGAGGTTGGGGGGTAATAATTCTTGCAAGGTACGCCGAACCTAAACCACCTTTCATACCATTGACGGCGTTGGCGGAAATCATTACCGTGCCTGAATTTTCGCGGTTGAGGTTTTCCTCAAATTTAGGGGGAATTTCGAGCAATATGTCGGCATCGCCTTTTTCAATGCTTTTCATTGCGGCTTGGCTGTTATCGAAATAACCGCTCATTTTGAAATATCCCGACGAAACAATTTTTTCTATCATTTGCCGCGAAGTGTTGCTGCGGTCGTTATCAACCACCGCGAGCGAGAGGTTTTTCACGTCCATATTTGCCGCAAGCGGAAACACAGCCAAAGCCACAAAGGGTAAAACGATTACCAATTTTGGCAAAAAACCGTTTCTAAAAAACTGTTTAAACTCTTTTTCTAATAAAAATCTCAACATAAGTAGTTAGTAAAATTTAATGATATGTTTTTTGGATTGCTTCACTTCGTTCGCAATGACGCTCTTTTGAGGGTTAGTGCAAATCATCAAAAAAGCGTCATTGCGAGGAACGAAGCAATCCATTTTTTCTAAAATATAACAATAATTATTTTTCATTACTTAATTATTAATTGTTAATTGTCAATTACCCCAACCGTTTATTAAATTTTTTCATACTAACAACAAAAAAGAACACAGCCATTCCGCTCAAAACTACCAATTCTCTTGTAATGGCAGCAATTCCCGAACCTTGTATCATAACGGCGCGAGCGGCTTCGATAAACCATTTTACAGGAAAAATCTGAGCAACCCACTGTAACACAAGCGGCATATTTTCAATAGGAAACATTAAACCCGAAAGGAGCATTGTAGGCAGCATCATTACCACTGCCGATACTATCATTGCCACCATTTGCGACGGCGCAACAATGGAAATCAGCACACCAAGCGACAGGCAAAGGAAAATAAAAATCATTGCCAAACCCATGAGCAACCCCAAACTGCCAACAACCGGCACTTTCAGCACAAAAACGGAAAGCAGCAACACCGTTGTAAAATTAATCAACGACAACACAAAATAAGGTATTGTTTTCGACAAAATGATTGTTACAGGTTTTACAGGCGAAACCAAAAGCACTTCCATTGACCCCAATTCTTTTTCGCGGGCTATTGAAATGGAAGTCATCATGGTGCAAATCAGCATAAAAACAAGCCCAAACACACCCGGAACAGTGTTGTATGCGCCTTTCATTGTGGGGTTATAGAGTAATTTCAATTGGACACCTACCCCTAAATCCCCTAAAGGGGACTTTGGCTCTGTGAAAGTGCTGTTGTTCAGGTCTATTTCGCTGCTCAGAAAGCCCCCTTTAGGGGGTTGGGGGGTGCTTATTATCGCCGTTGCATAATTAACAAGCGACGAGGCAGTATTGGGGTCAGAGCCGTCGGCAATCAGTTGAATGCTTGCACTGCCGCGATTGAGGTTTTCGTTGAAATTTTCGCTAAAAACCACCACAAGCCCAATGTCGCCTTTTTTCAAAACCTGTTCCACCTGCGAAATATCGGAAAGATAGCGGTCGATAATAAAATACTCGCTTGCAGAAAGTTGATTGATAATGTGCTGCGTTGCCACATCGCGCGAAGGGTCGAATACTGCCACGCGGGTATTTTTAATTTCGGTACTAATGCCGAAACCGAAAAGAATTATCATCAAAACAGGCAGCAATAAAAGAATAATCATTGTCCACGTGTCGCGGAAAATGTAGAGAAATTCTTTTTTTACAAATGAGAAAAATTGTTTCATATTATACTTTTTTTGAACGCAGATGACGCGGATAACGCGGATTTGCGCAGATTTTTTATTTTGTTGATTGTGTTTGCATATTTTTATTTTTTATCTGCGAAAATCCGCGTCATCTGCGTTATCCGCGTTCTAATTATCTCCTCGTTTCGCACTGCGTGCCAATTTCGTAAATACCTCGTCCATAGAAACAGCTGAAAATTGCTGTTTCAAATTGGCAGGCGTATCAAGTGCCTCAATTCGTCCGTCCACCATAATAGAAACGCGGTTGCAATACTCGGCTTCGTCCATATAGTGGGTTGTAACAAATACAGTTATGCCATCGGCGGCGGCTTTATAAATCAGTTCCCAAAACTGACGGCGGGCAACGGGGTCAACGCCGCCTGTCGGCTCGTCCAAAAATACGATTTCGGGACGGTGGATTATGGAAACCGAAAACGCCAATTTCTGTTTCCAGCCGAGCGGCAAATCTTTTACAAACGTGTTTTTCTCGCTTGCAAACTCCAAAGATGCGAGCATTGCATCAATCGTTTCGGGGATTTCGCGGCGCGGCACACCGTAAATTCCTGCATACAAGCACATATTTTCCCAAACTTTCAAATCTTCGTACAATGCAAACTTTTGGCTCATATAACCGATATGTTTTTTCACTTCTTCTGATTGTCGCGAAATATCGTAACCCGCTACCGTTCCATTGCCCGAAGTGGGCTGGCTTAATCCGCACAACATTCGCATTGCAGTAGTTTTTCCCGCACCGTTTGCGCCAAGAAAACCAAATATTTCGCCTTTTTCAACTTCAAAACTGATAGCATCAACAGCTGTGAAATCTCCGAATTTTTTGGTTAGATTTTCTGCTTTTATTACTGCGGTTTTCATTTTTGACTATCGGTTAAATTCATAAAACAATCTTCAATAGTTGCCTCAATCTCTTTAATTTCCAAATTTGTATGCCCCTTTTCAATCAAAAATCTTTTTAAATTATTAATTGTTAATTGTTCATTATTAATTGTAAAATGGTGGAACTCCCCAAAGGTATAGCAACTTTTTACATTTTCATATCCTCGCAAATCGTCCAACAAACGGCTCATATTATCAGCTTTGGCAGCAAAAACTTTTTGCGGAAATTTGTCGATTATTCCCTGCGGCGTGTCGATTGTCATAATTGTGCCTTTCTGCATCAGCGCAATGCGGTCGCAAAGCATTGCTTCGTCCATATAGGGGGTGGAAACAACAATCGTAATTCCCTCATTTTTCAATTTGCGCAGCATTGCCCACAATTCTTTGCGGCTCACGGGGTCAATGCCTGTTGTGGGCTCGTCGAGAAACAGCACAAGCGGACGGTGTATTAGGGCGCACGAAAGGGCAAGTTTCTGTTTCATACCGCCCGAAAGTTTGCCCGCCATACGATTTTTGAACGGCTCAATCTGACTGTAAATGTCTTTGATTAAATCGTAATTTTCGGCAATTGTGGTGTGAAAAAGCGTTGCAAAAAAATCAAGATTTTCCTCAACCGTCATAGTTTGGTAGAGCGAAAACCGTCCGGGCATATAGCCGACATTGTTGCGAATTTTCTGATAATCTTTTATAATGTCCCAACCGTTGAGCGTTGCCGTGCCGCTATCGGCAAGAATAAGCGTAGTCAAAATCCGGAAAAGCGTGGTTTTTCCTGCACCATCGGGACCAATTAATCCGAAAATTTCGCCTTTTTCTACCGAAAATGAAATGTCCTGCAATGCTTGGACGGATTTGTATTTTTTGCTTATGTTTTTGACTTCAATCATAATTTTTCTTTACTTTCTTTCAATAAAAAACTCATAAGTCAATCCAATAAATATTCACTACTTTTTCTTCCGAATTAGGAATATTCACAAGTTGTCCGTCTGTATAGGGTTTTGTTTCGAACAGTACGCCACCACATTTTTCTATTGTTTTGATAGACGGTATGTTGTCCGAAAAACACGCTATCATCAACTTTTCAATATTCAACGATTTTGCGTATTCAATTCCCGCTTTCAACATTTCTGTCGCATAACCTTTTTCTCTTTCGCTTGGACGGACGGAATAACCCATATGACCACCATATTGCGCCAAAAACTCATTTTCCAAATTGTGCCGAATGTCAATCATTCCAACGATTTTCCGGTCTCGTTTCCTAACAGCAAAAAATGTAGTTGCCGTAACCCAACCAATAGTAACGGTGCTTTCTTGACGATTATTCGTATTATGTGTCAACCATTGCTCGTATTCCATTTGGTCAAACAATGCACTACCATATATGACAGGCTCTTGCATTTCCAAAAATTCACTTTTGAAATTTTCCGCTGCCTTTTTATGGTGTAATGTTGGTAATTGTAATTCTAATCTATACCCCCCACCCCCTAAAGGGGGCTTTGAGTGAGTGCTAACTTCGTTGTCTTGTTCATTTATCATACTTTTTTATTTTTAAATTGTACGTTTCTTACGGAATTACCCACAATCTCCATTCGGAGCGAAAGTCCCCTTTAGGGGATTTAGGGGTGTTTGGGTTGTAATTGCACCTGTCCATACATCCCAATCTTCAAATACCCATCATTTTTGACTGTAATTTTCACAGCATACACAAGGTTTGCCCTTTCGTCCTGCGTTTGAATGGTTTTGGGCGTAAACTCCGATTTGTCGGAAATCCACGAAATTACACCCTCATATTCGCGTGTTTCTTTTTCGCCAAAGTCTGCAAACACTTTCACTTTCTGCCCGATTTTTAGTTGCGTAAGTTGCGCCGAAGTTACAAACGCCCGCAACGTAATATTTTGCAAATCGGCAATTTTGTAAAGCGGTTTGCCTGCGGCTGTTAATTCGTTTACTTTGGCAATTTTGGCAAGCACCGTTCCGTTTTGCGGACTTACGAGGCGGCATTTGGCAAGTTGGTCTTCGAGTTGTTCCACTTGAATTTTCAACGGCTCAATGTCTTTGTCAATTCCTTCGCTCGATATGTCCAATGTTGATTTTTGCGCTGCGATTTGCCGTTGCAGCACTTCAATTTGAGCGTTTATATCGTCCAACTGCTTTGAGGGAGCGGCACCGCCTGCAACAAGTTTTTCAAAACGAATGCGTTCGGTTTCGGCGGTTTTCAGTTGCGATTGCAAAGCCGAAAGTTGTACGCCAATGTTGGGCTTTTTGCCGAGCAAGGCACGGATTTGACTTTCTAACTGTTTCTTTTTCAGATACAATTGTGTGCTGTCGATGTACCCGATTAGCTGCCCTACCGTAAGAACTTGCCCCTCTTCCAAATCGAACTGACGAATTACGCCTGTTGCCTCGGCAGAAATGATTGTTTCTTCGGCTTCAAAAACGCCCGATGCATCGAAATTGTTTTTGCTGCTATCGCAACAAATTAACAATGAACAACTTATAATTAATAATAATGTCCATTTTACTTTTTTTGAGAATAATTTTTGAGTTTTCATACGATTATTGAATAATGACAAATATACAACATTTTTCTCAAAAATATTTTGTCTGAACCAAGATTTTCATAAGATTTACAAGATTACCAAGATAAGGAAATCCTTCAAATCCTAAAAATCATGGCGGTGCACTAAGCATTTCGACTACGCTCAATAACCACGTAGCCGAAGTGTTTAGACAAATTAATAACTTGTTTGCAATTAATTTACAATTTACAATTTACAATTTACAATTAAAATGTATTTTTGCCCTAATTCAACACAAACACATATGACACTAATAAAATCTATTTCAGGTATTCGAGGAACAATTGGCGGTGAACCAACCAACAACCTCACTCCTATTGATATTGTAACTTTTGCGGCAGCTTACGGCACGTGGATTTTGCAAAACACACCAAATGGTACAAAACGCTTAGTTATTGGTCGTGATGCCCGTATTTCGGGTGCAATGGTAACCAGTCTTATTTCACAAACGCTTGTGGGACTTGGTTTTACAGTGGTTGATATTGATTTGGCAACTACGCCTACGGTTGAAATTGCCGTACCAATGGAACAGGCTGACGGCGGAATTATTGTAACGGCAAGTCATAACCCCAAACAATGGAATGCACTAAAACTTTTGAACGCCAAAGGCGAATTTTTGAACGCACAAGCCGGTCAAGAAGTGTTGGCATTAGCCGCAGAGCAAGCATTTTCGTTTGCCGAAGTTGATGCTTTGGGAACAATTGAACGCAACGATACCTATAATAAAAAACATATTGATGCAGTTTGTGCACTTCCGCTTGTGGATTGCGATGCAATTAAAAAAGCGAATTTTACCGTAGCGATAGACTGCGTTAATTCGGTGGGAGGCATAGTGTTACCGCAATTATTTAAAGCATTAGGTGTGGTAAATATTCTACCGCTGTATTGCGAACCAAACGGTATTTTCCCACATAATCCCGAGCCATTGCCCGAACACGTGGGCGATATTGTAGAACTTATAAAAACGCAAAAAGCCGACGTTGGTTTTGTTGTTGACCCCGATGTTGACAGATTGGCGATTATTAATAATGATGGTTCGCTTTTTAACGAAGAATATACGCTTGTGGCAATTGCCGACTATATACTTTCGCAAGAAAATGCTTCGACAGGCTCAGCAACCGGAGGAAATACCGTAAGCAATTTATCTTCAACCAGAGCATTGGCAGATGTAACCGCTTGGCATGGTGGAACATACAATGCAGCAGCGGTGGGCGAAGTGAATGTGGTTGAAAAAATGAAAGCTACCAACGCAGTGATTGGCGGCGAAGGCAACGGCGGCGTTATTTACCCCGAACTGCACTATGGACGCGATGCACTTGTGGGTATTGCGCTGTTTTTAACGCATTTGGCAAAAAGCGGAAAAACCTGCAAAGAATTGCGCGACACCTACCCTAATTACGTAGTTTCAAAAAATAAAATCGAACTCACGCCAAACATTAATGTTGATGCGCTTTTAGAGCAAATTGCAAAACAATTTTCTCACGAAAAAATCAACACCGTCGACGGTGTAAAAATTGATTTCGCCGAAGGCTGGGTGCATTTGCGAAAATCGAACACCGAACCTATTATCCGCATTTATGCCGAACATAAAAGTGAGGAACAGGCGCATTTATTGGCTCAAACTATCATTGATGCGATTAAAAAAAATATTTAGAACGCAGATGACACGGATAACACAGATTGACTTCGTCGAGCCCTTCGGGGTTTTCGCAGATAAACTATGTTTTTACCTAATTACTAATCAATATAAAATCCGTTTAAATCCGCGTCATCTGCGTTATCCGCGTTCAAAAAAATAAAAAAACTTTTTTATAAAATTTGATTGTATCAACAATTTTTTATTTATTTGGCAAAAATTTAAAAATTAACTTATTCGTATGGCAAAACCACGTATTATTAAAGATTTTGAAAAATTAGACACTGAAATTCAGGAACAAATTAAACTTTCGTATCCAACCGGATTTTTCGAGCATCTTGTGTCGTACACCGACCGTGATGGCAACGGACAATGGGCTCTTCCATTTGAAACCGAAGAAAAATATTATTTGGTACGAATGTCAATAGCCGAAGCAAAAAAACTTATCAGCGATGATGATGATTACGATGATAATGGCGTTCTACGCGACGATATTCAAGAAATGTATCAAGAAAAATATTCTGATGATATAGACGATTTTGATGCCGATTTCGGAAGCATGGAAGTTGCAGCAAAAGATATTGAGTTGGACATTAAAAATGAATTGGGCGTTGAGGAAGACGAAGAAGAGGAGGACGAAAACAAAAAATCCATCGAAAATTTTGATGACGACGATGATGATTACGATGAATATGAAATCGGCGAAGAAGATTTCGATGAAGATGAAGATGAGGAGGAATAAAAAGCCCCCTAAATCCCCCTCAAGGGGGACTTCTGAAGCATTTGAAAAGAAATGAAAATATAAAGACCAAAACAAATAATTAAACCACAGTTCCAAAGTCCCCCCTTGAAGGGGGGATTTAGGGGGGCTTACACTTATGGGAAGAGCATTTGAATACCGAAGAGCAGCCAAAGAAAAACGTTGGGACAAAATGTCGCGCATTTTTCCTCGTTTGGCAAAAGCAATAACAATGGCGGCAAAAGAAGGCGGCGCCGACCCTGAAATGAACGCAAAATTGCGCACGGCAATATTGAACGCCAAAGCGCAAAATATGCCTAAAGACAACATTGATGCTGCCATAAAACGGGCATCGGGCAAAGACACCGACAATTACAGCGAGGTGTTGTACGAAGGCAAAGGTCCGCACGGCGTGCTTGTGGTGGTGGAATGTGCTACCGATAACACTACCCGCACCGTTGCCAACGTAAAATCTTACTTCAACAAAAGCGGTGGACAGTTAGTTCCTACCGGTTCTTTGGAGTTTATGTTCAACCGCAAAGCTGTGTTTGAAATCAAAAAAACCGATGCAATTGATGTAGAAGAATTGGAACTTGAATTAATTGATGCTGGTCTTGAAAGCACCGAAGTTGTGGACGATAGTATTTTTATTTATGCCGATTTCGTTGATTTTGGCAATATGAGCAAAGCCTTGGAAAACCTGCACGTAGAACTTTTAAAAGCCGATTTACAACGTATTCCAACCACTCCACAAGAATTTACCGAAGAACAATTGGTTGATATTGAAAAACTTTTGGACAAAATTGAAGAAGATGATGATGTGCAAAACGTTTTCACTAACATAGCATAACCCTTAACCCGTCATTCCTGCGAAGGCAGGAATCTCCTCAAAAATGATACTATTATTAGGGGATTCCTGCCTTCGCAGGAATGACGTTTAAACCTCAAACCTTATGAACTACACCAACGACATAGAAGCAGTAAAAAGCCTGCACAGCAAATACGCTGCACTAAAACAGGAAATCCACAAAAAAATTATAGGTCAAGAAGATGTAATTGACACCGTATTGCTTTCAATTTTTAGCCGCGGGCATTGCTTGCTTGTGGGTGTGCCGGGGTTGGCAAAAACGCTGCTTGTAACCACTATTGCCGAGGCTTTGGGATTGAAAAACAACCGCATACAATTTACACCCGACCTTATGCCGAGCGATATTGTGGGAACAGAAATTTTAGATAAAAACCGGGAATTTAGTTTTATCAAAGGTCCCGTTTTTACGAATTTCCTTTTAGCTGACGAAATCAACCGCACACCGCCAAAAACCCAAGCAGCTCTTTTAGAGGCTATGCAGGAACATGCCGTAACGGCAAGCGGTAAAACATACAAACTTGACGAGCCGTTTTTTGTACTTGCTACACAAAACCCTATTGAACAGGAAGGCACCTACCCTCTTCCCGAAGCACAGTTAGACCGTTTTATGTTCAACGTGCTGCTTGATTACCCAAGTATTTCTGAAGAAATTGCAATTGTAAAAGCTACAACTGTTGATGCCGATGTGCAAATAAATACGATTGTTTCGGCAGAAGAAATTCTGTTTTTTCAAAATTTGGTACGCAAAATTCCGGTAAACGATAGCGTGATTGACTATGCAGTGCGCCTTGTGGCAAAAACACGTAAAAATTCGGAACACGCAAGCAAATCCGCCTGCGAATACCTGTCGTGGGGAGCGGGACCGCGTGCTTCGCAATATTTAATAATCGGCGCAAAAGCCCACGCAGCCGTGCGCGGCAAGTTTTCGCCCGATATTGAAGATGTAAAAGCTATTGCGTTGCCAATTTTACGCCATCGATTGGTAAAAAATTATAAGGCTGATGCAGAGGGACTTTCAGTTGATAGTATTATTAGTGGTTTAGTTGACGAGTAAACGAGGTTTTAGTTGACGAGTTAACAAGTAAACAAGTTGACAAGGAAATACTCAAAAACGAAGAAAATTTAAGCTGTGTATTTGTTTGATATTCAACATAATAAAAAACATATTTCAAAAATAATTTGCGGAATGTGCTTATTTTTCATACATTCCGCAGATTATTTTTTAGAATATTTTGCGGAATGTTGATTTTTTTATATCTTTGCGCAAAATATTTTTATTATGAGAGCAATAATAGGAAGACAAAAAGAGCGCGCAATGCTTGATGAATGCTATCATTCGTCCAAATCGGAGTTTTTGGCAATTTTGGGAAGACGACGTGTTGGAAAAACGTTTTTAATCAAAGAATTTTTTGATAATAATTTCTTTTTTTATGTTTCGGGCGCAGAAAATGCAACAAAAAAAATGCAGTTGAAAAATTTCGGAAAAGCGTTGAAAAAACACAGCAAATACCCCTATCCTGCCGTCGGTGATTGGCAAGATGCGTTTGAGCAGTTGCAGCATTTTATCGAAAATTCAAAATCAAAAGAGCGAAAAGTTCTTTTCTTCGACGAACTGCCTTGGTTCGATACTATGAAATCGGGGTTTTTATCGGCTTTTGAATATTTTTGGAACACCTTTGCCTCGTCGCGCGGCGACATTTTATTGATTATCTGCGGTTCGGCAACGTCGTGGATTACCAACAAAATTATTAAAAATCGCGGGGGACTTCATAATCGGGTTACTGCGCAAATGTACCTTAATCCTTTTACGCTCAAAGAAACAGAGGAGTTTTTGGAATACAAAAATATCAAATTCAGCCGGTATCAAATAGCCGAATGTTATATGATTATGGGTGGAATACCGTATTATTTGGAACAACTGAAAAAAGGCAAAAGTTTAAGTCAAAATATTGATAATCTGTTTTTTAGCAAAGACAGCATATTGAAAGGCGAGTTCAAAAAACTGTTTGCATCGCTGTTCAAAAAATACACGAAACACATTACAATTGTTGAAATCTTGGGCAAAAAACGTATGGGAATGAGCCGCGAAGAAATTGTTGCGCAGTCGAAAATTCTCGATGGCGGCGGATTGACTTCGGTGTTAGAGGATTTGGAAATGTGCGGTTTTATCAATGTTTATAATGCTTACGGAAAGAAAAACAAAAACAAGGTGTATCAATTAGTAGATTTTTACAGTTTGTTTTATTTGACGTTTATTGCAGGTAGTTCGCAAACAAATCCGCAATATTGGACAAATCTTGGGGAAAGTTCCACCAAATTGTCGTGGTATGGTTATTCGTTTGAACTCCTTTGCTTGACGCATGTTGAGCAAATTCGCCAAAAACTTGGTATTTCGGGCGTGGTACATTACGTTAATTCGTGGCGTAGCGACGACAAAACCCGTCAAATTGATTTGCTGATTGACCGCAACGACAACGTTATTAATGTGTGCGAGATTAAATTTTCAAAAGACGAATACACCATTACAAAAGAATATGACAGGGAATTACAGGCAAAATTATCAAAATTTCAATCTGCTACCGCCACTAAAAAGGCGTTGCATCTTACAATGCTTACCACTTTTGGCACAAGCAAAAATCAATACTTTGGCAATGTGCAAAACGAAGTGAATTTAGATGATTTATTTTCCTGATATTCAACAAAATAAACGATATATTTAAAAAATAATCTGCGGAATGTGTAAAAAAAAGACACATTCCGCAGATTATTATATGGATTAAAACGGTAAAGCGTCCGCAGGCGCATCTATCACATCTTTAATATTTTCCGCCCACGCTATATATTGCCCGTATTGTCCGTTTTTGACTTGACCGCCCATTTTTTCGCCACGCTTTGTTAATTCCCACTCATCAAAGTTTTTTTGTATCAAACCAAGCTTCTCGAATTTTGCAAACAATTCTTTTGATGAAATTTTCATTTCTTTTGATAATGCAGAAGTTGACACGTATTTGCCCGATGGTTTGTAGGAAATTGGTGTTTCGCTTTTCTTTACAGGTTTCTCATCAGTTTGTTTTATAACTGTTGAAAATTCAAAACGTTTGCTTGTTTCATTAATATAGTCAACTTCTTTAAATGCGTCCTCAAAAAGTTGTGCATCAGTTTGGTCATTTTTATCAATCAATACGCCCATTTCTTTATTGTTTGCCATTGAAAATTCATAAAGATTTAATGATGTAATTATCATTTTATCTTCGTTTACGTAGCATTTTGCGTGTAAGTCTTCATTATATTTCAAAATCACAAAACGAAGTTCTTGTAAAAAACTCATTTCATCGGGTTTTAAATATGACTTCCCAAATATTACCGTAGTAATTTTATCTTTACTATTACGATAAGTCAACAATTCTTTAAAATCTTTCGAGAGTCGTAGATAAGGAGAGATAAGAATTAGTTTTTCGCCTGCATTTCTGATTAAATCTTCCATTTCAGAAACGGCTTTTCTTGTATTTAAAAATTTTGCCATAAATTGAATATTTATATGATTTCGATTGAGCAAATATACTAATTGTTTTTATCTTAAATCAATATTTTGCAAAATTTACTGAATAATAATTAACAGCAATAATAAAGCGAAAAATAAAAAAATCAGTACCTTTGCCGCTCTAAACTGAAATAATTAATAATTAATAATTATAAATAAATGCGCCTAAAACCTCTTTTACTCCTACTATTCACACTCCTCGCCTTTTCAGCAACAGCCCAAAAGCGCAAAATTGAAATTACCCAATGCGATGTAATGACAGGCGACCGCAATGTGCGAAGATTACATGGAAATGTTGCTTTTCGACACGAAAATGCGTTGATGTTTTGCGATAGCGCACGTTTTTATGTAAATGATAATCGTTTTGAAGCATTTAGCAATGTGCGTATTCTCAACGAGGGCGTAACTATTTATGCCGACACCTTGTTTTACAGCAGTCAAACAAGTTTGGCGCAACTGCGCGGACGAATTACGATGACTAACAAAGACATGACGCTCACAACGCAAAAACTTGATTATAATACTCGTGAAAACGTGGGTTATTATCCTAATAATGGCAAAATTACCGACCGCGCAAATACGCTCACAAGCGTAGTGGGAACGTTTTACGTGAACGAAAATCTTATTCAATTTAAAAATAAGGTGGTGTTGGTCAATAAAGATTACACTATTCGCACCGACGACCTTGCTTATCACACGGTAACAAAAGTTGCCTCGTTTACGGGTCCAACTCGTGTAGAAAGCGACCAAAACCTGTTTTACACCGAAAATGGCTGGTACAATACGCAAACGAATATTGCCGAAGGCGTAAAAAATTCTTTTCTCAACTCGCAATCATACTATGTGTATGGCGATACGCTGAATTACAACCGCAATACCGACATAGGCAGGGCTCGCCGAAATGTGCATATTCTTGATACTACCGAAAAAATCAGTTTGTTTGGTAAAGAAGGCTTTCTCGATGGTAAACAAAGACTTGCATTTGCCACCGGTAAACTGCTTGTAGTCAAGGATTTTGAAACCGATTCACTCTATTTGCACGCCGACAGCGTGTTTAGCCAACGGTTTACAATTGCCAATCCAATGAAAACTGAAAATGACACGCTGCAACTCGCTGATTCGGTAGAATATAACGTAATAAAAGCCTATCACAAAGTGCGTTTTTTCAAAAGCGACCTGCAAGGCGTGTGCGATTCGCTGCACTACAATTCGCTCGATTCGCTTATTTGGCTGCACACTCGCCCCATAGTTTGGCACGAGGTAAATCAATTAACCGGACGAAGTGTGCAATTACGCCTGATAAACAATCAAATAGAAGAAATTTTTATTGATGCCAATGCGTTTTTGGTTGAACAGGACGATGCCACAAGTTTCAATCAAATGAAAGGCAACACATTAAAAGGTTTTATTAAAGACAATCAGTTATACAGGGTTGATATGCAGAAAAATGGCGAATTTCTTTATTTTATGCGCGACGACGGCGAATTGATAGGTGTAAACAAGCAACAATGTAATGACATAACTGCCAATCTTGTCGACGGAAAATTATCGAACCTTGTATTTCGCACCAAAGCCCAAGGATTTATAGACCCTCCTGCCGAAATAAACGAAGCAAACTCACAACTCGACAATTTTGAATGGCACGATACTATTCGTCCGCTTGATAGATTTGATATTTTTAATTGGAGGTAGGGCGGCATGAAACTCATAGCAATTTCCGACCCACACCTCCCCTCGCTCAACGAATCAATAGCGAATTTTGATGCGAATAGCAATTTTTTAAAAGTAATTTCAGCTATTCGCAACAAACAATTCGATGCGCTTTTGATACTTGGCGACATTGCTTACAAAAACGCAAACAAACATAGTTATCAATTGTTTTCCAATGGATTAGCTAATATTACACAAGATATTTATTGCCTACCCGGTAATCACGACGAATGGAATTTGCTGTATAAAATCATGCAACCGCGCTTGAAAAACACTACAAGTTGTTTTGAACAAAAATTTGGCTCCGCTCCTTTCCTTTTTTTAGATTCTTCGTCAGGCGAAATTTCAAAAGAATATGTTGAACAATTTTTGCACAACCATACAGACCAAGCGGTGTTTTTGTGCGCCCACCACCCTATTGTGCCCACACAAGCGCAGTATATGGAGCAACGCTATGCGCTACGCAACAAACAAGAAATTTTAGATTTGTTGGTTTCTCATTCCGCACCCGTTACCGTTATTTCGGGGCATTATCATTGCAGTACCGAAAGTTTGCATAAAAATGTTCGGCAAATAGTTGTTCCCTCGTTGCTTTATCAAATTCCGCTTACGGCGAAAAAATTTGCTATTGATAACCGGTTTGGATTTTGCGAAATTACTATTTTAGGTGGTTCTTGTGAGGTTAAAACGGAATGGTTGTAGATTTTAGACGTGAGACATTAGACTTTTAGACACAAGACACAAAAAATTAAAAAAATTAAAAAATTATTTGTATGCCACCTGCTTTTCTCTATCTTGTTCTTGTTTATATTGGTTTTTGGACTATAATTTTTCGTGCATTTAAACTAAAAATGTGGCGATTAGAAAAAAAAATATCCCCAACATTACATAAGTATTCTGTTTATTATCAAAATCTTAACAAAGAAGAACAGAAGCGATTTAGGAAACGTGTTTACGATTTTATTGTTCTAAAAAAATTTTATCACACCAATAAATCGAAACTTACCGATGAAATGAAAATTTTGATTGCTACAAGTGCGGTTCAAATTACGTTTGGCTACACCTTTGCGTGCACATTCGATGTGTTTCGCAAAATTATTATTTCCGACAAAGAATATATTTCGCCGCAAACCAAACAATTACATCAAGGCGAGACGAATCCGAGAAAATCGTGCATTGTGTTTTCATGGCAGCATTTTATGGAAGGTGTAAAATTTCCGTACGATTCCATCAATTTGGGCATACACGAATTTGCACACGCGCTGTTTATCAATAACATGGTGCGAGGCAAGCATAATCAAAATTTCAAAGAAATGATGAGCGATTGGCACACAGAAGCCGAAAAAGTAATGCAAACCCCTGCGGCTCGAAAATTTTTCCGCAGTTATGCCTTTGTCAGTAAAATGGAGTTTTTTGCCTGCGCAATGGAAGTTTTCTTTGAAAATCCCAAAGCATTTTCGGAACAATTTCCGGAATTATATGCTATAATGTGTATGCAACTTCGTCAAAATCCATTATTGGCTAATAATGGAATTGCTTGGGAACGGAATTTTGAGGGGTAACACTTGTTTAGATTAAAAGAACGCGGATAACACAGATGACACGGATTATCGCAGATAAAAAGACTTTTAACATTTCACAATTGTTTGATTTACAATAAAATAAAAATCCGTGTAAACCCCGAAGGGCTCGACGAAGTCAATCTGCGTTATCCGCGTCATCTGCGTTCTAAATTACTTTTACGCCGTCAATCGCATTGCCCCAAATGTAGCCGCCACACAGCACAATACCGATAAGACTATATATAAAAATGCAACACCAACGTGTTGTGCTTTAAATAATTGCACAATTTCCAACGCAAATGCCGAAAAAGTGGTAAAACCGCCGCAAAAGCCCACCACAAGCAAAAAATAAATCCATTGCGCAGGATTTTTTGATAAATAGCCCATAAGCAATCCTATCAAAAAACTGCCCGAAACGTTGATTACAAATGTGTGAAGCGGAAAACCGTGCAACAGCCATTGAAATTTACCCAAAGCCAATGCTATGGCGTAGCGTGAAACGCTCCCTACTCCGCCACCTATAAAAACTGTTAGTAATTCTTTTGTCATGGTTTTTGAAATTGTGAGCAAAAATATATAAATTGCGGAAATTTGCACGCAGATGACGCAGATTAAACGGATTTTCACAGATTAAAAAAAACAAAAATTATGATAAAAAATAAAAAATTTATGTGGACGGTTATACTAACTGCCTCTGTACTAATAGGTTTAATTGCTATATTTCTTTTATTCTCTATTCAGAAGCAAGATACTGTTGAGTTTCTAGAACAAGATACTGTTAATAGTTTGATAGTAAAAAATGAGGGCGATTTAACAGAAATTAATAGAAATTTTTCAGACGCAAAAAATCTTTCCGAGTTTGAAAAAACCGATTTCATTCCAACGCTTGAACATACAATAGATGCGCGAAATAATGCTGTGTATTGCGTAACACTTTTGTACGCTTGGGACGAAGTACGAAAACTAATTGACAAACCGCTCACAATATCGCCCAACGATACCGATTTATTGTTGCTCAATAATTCACAATCGTTTATGTATGCGTTAAAAAACGGCGAATATTCAACAAGTAGTGAAATTATCGGAAATACAATCAAAGCAAAAGCAGAATTTTCTAAATCATTACCTTTTGAGGTAAAATTGAATAGTTATGATAAAAAACTGAAATTCAAAGGAGAAAAAGTTGCTTCGTTTGGTGTAACCGGTTATAGTAATAACAAACAATTGAAAATAGTTGAAATTGTTTATTACAAAAACGATAACAATTTCATTATCAAATTATTGCCGAAAGACAAAACTCACGAAATTATTTTATTCAAAACCAATAAAGTTTTTAACTCCATGGTGGAAATGAATGAGGAAATTATAAAACTAACGGAAATAGGGAAAAAAGAACGGAGAAATGAAAAATCGAAATGGAAATATTACATAAATAGCGATTACAACGACGAAGTTGTTATTCCCAAATTCAAATTCAATATTGAAACAAATTATGCAACATTGGAGGGAAATAAATTTAATGCGGCGCAACAAGCGTATCGAATAAGAACCGCTTGGCAACGTACCGCTTTTCTTTTAGACGAAAGCGGTGCGGAAATTGAAAGTGAAGCGGTAGTGATGGTTGATTCATTATCACGACGAGAGGAAGAGGAAGAAATAATACAAAAACCCAAGAAAATGATTTTCGACAAAGACTTCTTGATTTTATTAAAACGCACCGATTCACGAAATCCATATTTTGGTTTGTGGGTTACAAATACGGAATTAATGGTAAAATAATCTGCGAAAATCCGTTTAATTCGCGTCATCTGCGTGCTAAAAAAACTATGCAAAACTCCGACCTAATACAAGAATTCGCCCAATTCCTCCAATTGGAAAAATCACTTTCGCCTAATTCCATTGAGGCATACGTGCACGATGTGAATAAATTGGCAGAATTTATTGCTTTACACGATATGAACACTCCGTTGCAAAAGGGCGATGCAAACATATTGCGTTCTTTTATTCTGTGGCTCAATTCATTTGGAATAGCGGCAACATCGCAGGCTCGCATACTTTCGGGTTTGCGTAGTTTTTATGAATTTTTGCAACGAGAAAATTATATTGAAATCAACCCAACGGAACATATTGATTTGCCTCGTACAGTTCGTCACATTCCCGAAGTACTTTCAATTGCCGAAATCGACCGCATGATACAATCAATTGACTACAGCAAAACCGAAGGACAGCGCAACAGGGCAATTATTGAAACCCTGTATAGCTGTGGTTTACGTGTGAGCGAATTGGTGGATTTACGCATAAGCAACTTAATGTTTGAATATGGCTATGTTCGAGTAATTGGAAAAGGAAATAAAGAACGTTTAATTCCCGTGAGTAACAAAGCAATGCTCGAAATTCAAGGCTATTTTGAGCAAACGCGCAATCATCAATCTATTCAAAAAGGCAGTGAAGATATTGTGTTTGTAAATCGCAGAGGCAAAAAAATGACACGGGTAATGGTGTTTTTGATTATAAAACAAGCCGCCCAGCAAGCCAGAATTACAAAAAATATCAGTCCGCATACGTTCCGCCATTCATTTGCCACGCATTTGGTCGATGGCGGCGCAAATTTACGTGCCGTACAAGATATGCTCGGACATGAATCAATAACCACAACCGAAATTTATACGCATATTAATAAGCAGCATTTGCACGATGCTATTATGAAATTTCATCCGCGGGCAACCCCATAAGCCGGCATTATTTCCACACTACGCCCCAAAGCCGCAATTATACGATAAAATGTGGCAACACTTGGATTAATGATTCCCTTTTCTATGCGAGAAATATACGATTTATCAGCACCGATTCTTTGTGCAAGTTCAGCCTGTGTCAATCGTGATTGTTTGCGAGTGTCGAGTAATATTTGACTTGTGTAAAAAGCATACGCCTCTTCGTCGAATTTTGCTCTTTCGGGTGTGCCGTGCGCTCCAAATTCTTTTGCAAGTTGCTCGCTAATGTTCGTTATTAAGGGATTGTTTGTGCTCATAATATTCATTTTTTAATCTTAATGCTCTTTCTATTTCTCCCGATGGCGTTTTTTGTGTTTTTTTCTGAAAACCATTGAATAATACTACAATTCTATCCCCATCGAAAATAAAAAACAAACGATAAATATTTCCGTTATATTCCATTCTTAACTCAAACAATCCATCTCGTATGAGTTTCATAAATTTCACAGGCATACGGTCGCTTGTTTCAAGCAATAACAAAATATATTTAAGTTTTTGTTTTTCCTTTTCATTTAAGCTGTTTATAAATTCATTATAATAGCTTTTATAAGCAATAATTTCTCTTTTCATTGTGCAAATATAAATATAATTGTATGATTATACAACTTTTCAGTAAAATATTTTATTTTAAAAATGTCCGCACGAACTCTTTCGCGCTTCAGCAAGTCCCCCTTCATGGGGATTTAGGGGGCTTTTATCGTATCAAACGCATCAATAATATGCGCCACCAACCGATGCCGTACAATATCTTTATTTTCAAACATAATAGTTTCAATCCCCTTGCTGTCTTTGAAAAGCGAAAGTACTATTTGTAACCCCGAACGGTTTTTGTCGGGCAGGTCAATTTGGGTAATGTCGCCGGTAATTATGAATTTTGCCCGTTCGCCCATGCGGGTTAAAAACATTTTGAGTTGGTTGAGCGTGGCGTTTTGTGCTTCATCGAGAATTACGAAGGCATTGTCGAGCGTGCGTCCACGCATATAGGCAAGAGGGGAAATTTGAATAACGTTGTCGCTTATCAAATCTTGTAGTTTTTTGGGCGGCATCATTGCTTGCAGGGCATCGTACAAGGGTTGCAGGTACGGATTTAATTTTTCACGCATATCGCCGGGTAAAAAACCAAGTTTTTCGTCAGCCTCCACCGCAGGACGGCATAAAATAATGCGTTCGACTTCTTTGTTACGTAGTGCCCGCACCGCCAGAGCAACGGCAGTATACGTTTTTCCCGTTCCGGCGGGTCCAATGGCAAACAGAATATCGTTTTTATCGTTCAATGCCACCAATTTCTTTTGATTGGGCGTGCGGGCTTTTATTGGCTTGCCGTTATTACCAAAAAACAAGGTGTCGTTGTTCGGATTTTCGTTATCAAACAGCGATTCGTTTTTTTGATTTCCCCGCAACATATCGTGAATGTGCGCCACCGAAATACCATGATATTTTTGCACGTGTGCAACAATATATTGCAACTGTTCTGCAAAGTGCTCATATTCTTTTTTGCTGCCAATCACTTTTATTTCGTTGCCGCGCGCTATGATTTTCAGTTTTGGAAAATATTTTTTAATTGCATCAATTTTTTCGTTTTGCACGCCAAAAATATCAAGCGGATTGAGAGCCTCTAAAAGAATGGAATGTTCGGTCATGGTTTGATTTTTTTTAATACTGCGCAAAATTACACAAAAACCTAAAAATTTGTTTGATTTTTATTTGAATTTATTCTTCGTGTCTTTTTGTCTTCGTGCCTTCGTGTTTATTTTTTAAGCGCAAGCGCATTTTTTTTGTGAACACGAAGACAGAAAGGCATGAAGACACGAAGTTTATTTTAATTTTTCTCGTTTTTTGCTTGTAATCTATCGAAAAATTTCTATCTTGCAACCTTGTAAAAAAATGAGTATATGATAACGGTAACATTGACTACTGATTGGGGAACCGACGGTTTGTACGTCGGAGCTTTCAAAGGACGTTTGGTGTCGCGCATTCCGGGTGTGCAGTTGGTCGATATTTCGCATCAAATAGACACTTTGCAACCGGCAAAAGCGGCGTTGGCTCTCCAAAATTCATATCATTTTTTTATGGTAAATTCCATTCACGTGCTTGCCGTTGGCGGAAAATTGGCTAACCTGCAACACGTACAGCATATTTGTTTCCAGTATAAAAACCACTATTTTATAGGTCCCAACAATGGCGTGTGGGAAATGATTTTCAACGAAATTCCCACGAATGTGTATGCGCTCCCCTCGGCGCTTTCGTCCGATAAATTCAACGCTTTTCCCGAACTCGAAATTTATATAGATGCTTTGGGAAAATTGGCTATGGGTATGCAACCCAATCATTTAGGCGAACGGGTGGAATGTGAAAAAGGACGAAGAATTAGTTTACCGGGGCTTACACCCGACGGTTTGCAAGGCGAAATTATATTTTTCGACGGTTATGGCAATGCTTTGACCAATATTACGAAACAAGAATTTGAACATGCTCGAAAAAAACGACCATTTTCTATACGAGTGGGCAGTATGCGTCCGCAAACCACCACAGATAAAATTGCCGTGAACTACAACGATTTTGAGCGACGCGATTCAATAATGGCATTGTTCAGTTTTAGCGGTTTTATGGAAATTGCCCTGCCGAACAATAGTTTTAAAACGCATTTTTCGCATGTGGATAAACATACGAAAATTACTGTGCGGTTTTATGAGAGTGAGGCGGAGAAAGAGAGGGATTTGCTGTAAATAGTTGACGAGTTGATAAGTTAACGAGTTAACAAGTTGACAAGGAAATATATAAAACGATAAAAATAGTAGCCTATGATAAGAAAAGCGTAATGTAATACGCACATTTTAATTTTGGAAAAAGCATTTGCTTTATTCTTTGCCCATTAAAACGACCAAATTAAAAAAGCACAGAATAAGATACTGGTAAGTATAAGTAATGCCTACGTTTGCGTGGGTTTTGTCTTATTTGTCAGTGTCGGGTGCTTGGTCGTACCTTATGGGCGTGGTAAGTTAGTCCCACGCTTTTTTTATGTGCGTATGGAAACAGAAAAATTCTGTTGAGGACAATTTTTTCATAAACAAAATTTAATTTAAAACCTTCCGCGTAAGGACGGAAGTAAAACAAAACGTAAAATGGAAAAAACAACTTTTTTAAAAATTAGTTTACTTGCTGTTTTAGGATTGGCGAGTGTGGTGTTTAATGCTTGTAAAGACGATGAATCGAAACCAACCGACCAAAAAATTACCGATGTCGGTGTAGTAATTAATGGTGTAACATGGGCTACTCGTAATGTTGATGCTTTTGGTACTTTTACAGAAAAACCCGAAAGTGTAGGAATGAGATACCAATGGAATCACACTAAGGCGTGGAATGATACCGATACTACAAAAGTTAATTGGGACGATAACCCCAATGGCACAACATGGGAAAAAGCGAATGACCCAAGCCCTGCTGGTTGGCGAGTACCAACCAAAGAAGAACAAGAAAGTTTGTTCGATACTGAAAAAGTAACAAACGAAAAGACTACTCAAAACGGTGTAGCTGGCTGGAAATTTACCGATAAATCTAAGGGAACCTCTCTTTTCTTTCCTGTTATTTTTAGGAATAATAGTAATGTTATCTTATATTGGAGTAGTACACCAAAATCGAAAGAAGATAACTCCGCATACTGCTTGATGTTTTATAGAAACGATGACAAAGCAGCCAACGTCGGTATGCATTACAAATTCCTACCACAACAAATACGCAGTGTACTCGCAAAATAATTGTCTTTTGTCTGAACCAAGATTTTTTCAAGATTGAAATGATTTTCAGGATTTTTTAATCTTGCTAATTTTGAAAATATTTTAACAACGCTAACCTTTCCAAAGTTTCGAAACTTTGGAAAGGTTTTTTGATTTGTAGGGGCGAACGGCGCAGCCCTCAACGAAGTTAAAATTTTTTCGCTCTTACTTTTGAATTGGTTTTTTGAAGAAAAGTTATATCTTTGTGCTACAATTTTTAAACAAAACTATTATGTCAGCGATATTAGAACAACCAACTTTGGAGGAATTGCAAGCAATGTCTGTCAAAGAGCAGTTAGAGATGTGCGGAGTACGTTTTCGAGCCGACGGCGAGCCTATTTTGTATTCTCACAATGAAGTTTTTGGTACTCTTGCTGAGCGTTTGGTGGGTTTTTACGGCGAAAATATTCGTCCTCAACTGAATGAATCGCTTGTGAATCACAATCTTTCTGCAATTTGAGTTATGGAAACGTGTGAAATTTGGTATTCCGAACAAGCCGAAAAAGATTTGCAGAATGTGTATGAGTACATTGCCTTTGAAATACTTTCGCCCAATACAGCGGTAAAATATTTTAATGACTTGCTTGATACGATTGATACATTAAAAACTACCGGAAAATTATTTGCATACAGTCAAAACGATTTTTTAATCTTCACTTATGGTGCCGATGTTCGCACAATAAATTTCAAAAAAATGACAATTGTGTACAAAGTCATTGGCAGTTATGTAATTATTTTGCGTGTTATGGCTGGCTCGTTAATTAAATAAAAATAAGGCAAAATCTATTGAATATCTCAATATCAATTGAATATCTATGAATATCATAACAAAGACAGATTATAAAACCGCAAGCAAATCATTCGAACACCTATTGCACATAATGGACGAATTGCGCGAAAAATGTCCGTGGGACAAAAAGCAAACGTTTGAAACGTTGCGCAATTTGACTATTGAAGAATGTTACGAATTGGCAGATGCAATTTTGGAACAAAAACCCGATGAAGTAAAAAAAGAACTTGGCGATGTGCTTTTGCACATTGTGTTTTATTCAAAAATAGCTTCGGAAACCGGTGATTTTACGGTAACAGATGTGATAAATTCACTCTGCGAAAAACTGATTTACCGCCACCCGCACGTGTTTGGCGAAGAACACCTTGAAAATCAAGAGCAGGTAAAAGAACGCTGGGAACAATTGAAAATGAAGGAAAAAGGCCGTCCGAAATCGGTGCTTGGCGGAGTGCCGAATTCCTTGCCGGCAATTGTAAAAGCTGCCCGTATGCAACAAAAAGCCCGCGCCGTTGGTTTCGATTGGGAACACAAAGAGCAGGTGTGGGACAAAGTTACGGAAGAATTAGCCGAACTCAAACACGAAATGACACTTGAAAATAACCAAGAAAAAATAGAAAATGAATTTGGCGATTTTTTGTTTTCCATGGTCAATGCTGCACGTTTATATGGTATAGACCCCGAAACTGCGCTTGAGCGAACAAACAAAAAATTCAAACGCCGTTTTGAATATTTGGAATCGAAAACCATAGCGCAGGGGAAAGATTTGCATACAATGACTTTGGCGGAAATGGACGAGTATTGGGAGGAGGCAAAGAGGGAGGAAAAAGCCCCCTAAATCCCCCTCAAGGGGGACTTGCTGAAGCTCGGCAAACAAAATAAATAAAAGATACAATAATGAAATAATCTAAATATTAAACCACAGTTCCAAAAGTCCCCCTGAGGGGGATTTAGGGGGCTTTTTAATCGAATATCTATGAATATCAAAATGAAAAAATTTATCTATCTTACATTGTGCATAATATTTGCATCGTGCCAAACACCAAAACAAACCGTTTTTGAACAATCCGTTGCCGTTGCCGGCAGCATTAACCAAACATTTGTGTATGAGAACGATAACGACCAAGTTCCTCACAATGTGTATCTAACAATTACGCACGGTAATCAAATTGATTTTACGCAATTGGTAGTAACGTTTTCGCACAGTCGAAATGATGTACAATCGTTTATACCCGTATCTATTGGCATACCGCTTTTTGATGCGAAAGGTAATTTTTTGGCAACCAAAACCGATAGCCTGTGGAAGTACGAAATTCCAATACTTTCCAACACATATTTCACAAAAGAGGCTCAATCGTTTACATTCACAAGCGATGAAGGCAGAGTGTTCAATGGATTGAAAACCATAGGAATACGGATTGAAAAATAACCTATACTTTTAGAGTCTGTTTAAAATTTAATCAAAATAAATATTGCAGAGCTATTCGAATATAAACTTCGTGTCTTCATGTCTTTCTGTCTTCGTGTTCACTAAAATGCGCTTGCGCTTAAAAAAATAAACACGAAGGCACGAAGACAAAAAGACACGAAGA
>WQTX01000034.1 GCA_009786075.1 Bacteroidota bacterium
ACAGTGCCGAAGTATATAACAGTTTGCCTGCCGCTATTGCGAAACAATTAACTCTTGACCGCGACCCACACGGAAACGTGCAAGTATCGTTGATTGAAACCGAAAAATTGCTTATAGAAATGGTAGGCAAAGAATTAGCTGCCCGCAAAACTGCCGGAACATATAAAGGCAAATTCGCAGGATTGGCGCACTTCTTCGGTTACGAAGGTCGTTGCGCAGCTCCATCGAATTTCGATGCTGACTATTGCTATTCATTAGGATTTAATGCAGCGCAATTGATTGGCGCAGGCAAATCGGGTTATATGTCATCAATCCGCAACACAACTGCTCCTGCTAATGAATGGATTGCAGGCGGAGTGCCGGTAACAATGATGATGAATATGGAAAAACGCCACGGACACATGAAGCCGGTAATTCAAAAAGCATTAGTAACTTTGAACGGAAAACCATTCAAATTCTTTGCATCGAAACGTGAAGAATGGGCTACAAAAACGTGCTATGTGTACCCGGGTCCAATTCAATATTGGGGTCCAAGTGCGGTGTGCGACCAACCTACTAAAACTCTTTTGCTTGAGCAGAATTAAGATTTTAGACTGATAGATAAAAAAAACTCCTGTCGATTTTTCGGCAGGAGTTTTTTTGTCTTTCTTATTTTCCGAAAGTGTAAACAATACCGATGTTGATGCTGGCGACACATATTCCGTATGTTCCGCCGAAAATGTAGCTTTCTTTCAAATTAACATTCAAACCGAAAGATTTGAATAAATCATATTGAGCACCTACAACAGGAGCAAAACCAAAATGAGTTTCGGTCTCAGCATCATATTCATATTTATAGGAAACTCTCATCATATAAGCACCCAATTCTACACCGACATACGGTTTGAAACTTTTTTTACGGAAATAGTAATAACCGCTTGCAGTGACAGGCATTATAGTAATACCTTTACGTAAAACTTCTTTGTAGTCGTAGCAGGGGACGATAAAATCAATATTAATGAGGTACCCCCCTTTAAATTCCAAATAATAAAAACCAAAACCAAGACCGGCACCAATGTTTTCTGTTACCATGTATTTGCCTGTGATGTTTCCACCGAATCCCATGTCATACGGATTTTCAATTTCTTCCAAAAAATTTCCCAACGGAATTTGAAGTCCAAAGTTTGCACCTAATTTGACTTGTGCATTAGCCAATCCACCTACAAATAATGACAATACTACTAAAAAAAATACATTCTTTTTCATCTGTTTATTTTTTTCTTATTTTCCGAAGGAGTAAACAATACCGATGTTGATGCTGGTGACACATGTTCCGCCGGAAGTGAAGTTGTTTTTCAAATTAACATTCAAACCGAAAGATTTGAATAAATCATATTGAGCACCTACAACAGGAGCAAAACCAAAATGAGTTTCGGTCTCAGCATCATATACAGATTCATAGGAAACTCTCATCATATAAACACCCAATTCTACACCGGCATATGGTTTGAAACTTTTTTTACGGAAATAGTAATAACCGCTTGCCGTGACAGGCATCATAGTAATATCTTTATCATAACATCCTTTGCAGGGTTCGCAATGATCAATGTAGTTGTAGTGTCCTTTAATTTCTCCCAAATAATAAAAACCAAAACCAAGACCGGTACCAATGTTTTTTGTTACCATGTATTCGCCTGTGATGTTTCCACCGAATCCCATGTCATATTTAGCTTCAACAAAATTATTTATCGACAACGGAAATTGAAGTCCAAAGTTTGCTCCTAATTTGACTTGTGCATTAGCAAATCCACCTACGAATAATGACAATACTACTAAAAAAAATACATTCTTTTTCATCTGTTTATTTTTTTACAAATCGCAAAGTACCCAATTCCCGTATATTTCCCAAATCGGAATAATCATATTGGTGCAAACCGTCTTCGGCAATCATCATTAGCACATTGTTGAACGGAATTACATCGTAACCGTCCATGCCGGTGTAGTGCGCCAATTGATTGGCTATGATAGTTTGCGGATTTTTGGCGTTGAAAATTTTTAGTCCATCATCGCATACAAAGAGAGTTGAGTTGTCTATACCTAAACCTTTGGGTTTTGTCATGGCGTATGATGCTAATTCTCGTGGTTTGTACACGTCTTTCACATCAATTATTATTAATTCGTTGGTATTTTGCCCGCACACATTGCCGGAATGAATGGTTACATACGCTATATCATTTTCCACCACCACAGGGTCGCAACCGTAGGCGTGAGTGATTGACGAGCAATATTTTGGCGCAAGCGGATTGGCAACCGAATAAATTAATAATCCTGAAGGCGTACTGAAAAATAAATTTTCTTTGTAGCTGAAAATCGTTTCAACATTCCAACCGATATACATATTTTCCATAGCTTTGGTTGGCTCGCCTTGCGATACATCGAATGCCGACAATTGATTGTTGAGCACCACATACAAATAATCTTGATATAATCCAAAGCGCGACATTGAGCCGTTGATACCGTTGCCACCACCACCTGCCACTGACGGTGCTTTGGCGGCATCATTAACCGCAAATTCCATACCTCCACAGCAATATCTGTTGGCATGTCCCTCGGCATCCATTGTTTTTTCTGTCAATTTCCAGTCCACAATAATTCCTTTTGCCTTTGCCTCTTCCGAGTACACTGCGTTGTAATCAATTCCAAATTCATTATCAATAGGAGGGAGCACGTTTTGGAAAACATTTTCCAACATATCAATTATTTGCGGTTTTGCCGGATTGGAAATATCGAACCACACCAAATTGGAATACGCATCGGCATAGAGCAAATTGTTGCGAATTGCCAAATCGGCGTTGCCCAGCAATTCAATAAATCCAATGGCATGAGGATTTTGCGGACTGCGATTGTCGATAATGTGAATACCTTTTCCGGGCTCGGAAATGTAGAGGTAGCCATTGTGAAAACAAATTTTTCCACTGCCGCTCACTGCGTGTTGCCCATCGTTGGTAACTACTACTGATTTTAAAAATGCTTCGGACGACATGTACACCGGTTCGTTTACTTTATAGGTAACGGTTTCGGAATACTTTTTTTCGCAGGAAACGAAAAGTCCTGCAAGGGCTAAGAATAGGATTACTTTTTTCATGATTTTAAGATATTTAATTAATGATAATTTTTTCTTTTTTTAGGAGATTCCTGCTTTCGCAGGAATGACGTTAGAGAGATGAGTTAAAATTCAAATCGTACTCCGGCATTTAAACCTACCGAAAGAGGCGTTTCGCTCCGTACCGAAACAGGTTGATTATTTTTGAAATAGTAAATAATTCGCGGCTCGAAATACAAACCAATATTGCGATAAATGGTGTAATCAATACCAAATGCGGTGTTGAGCGACCACTGCACACCCGGAATATTGTCTTGCAACGATTGGTTGTGAAAAATTTTATCGCCGCCATACCATTGTCGCGTTACGGTAGTTTGGTTATAATCAAGTCGTAACCCTTTTTCCACCATGCCACCCACCGATGTGTACACGTTCCATTGTGGTTTATTCAATATATACACCACTATATTGAGTGGAACGCCTATATAATGAAGTTTTAGTGTGGCTGTGCGTGGCTGCCATTCGTTGTTATCTTTGAATTTTGATTGTAAAAAAGTGTAAGTCAAACCGGTTTCAAGTGCCAAATGTTTATTGATTTTTTTGCGAATATTCAATCCTACCGACAGCGGCGGCGCATGAGTTACTTCAGGAAATTGCCGGAAAATATCGTCAATTGATGGGTCGTATTGGTCAGGCAGTATAGAGTTTATTTTATCACCATTACTACTACTATTATTTCTATCACCACTAATACTACCATTAGGTGTATTTTCGAAAGCATAATCTTTGTCATTACCAGCCAAACTTGCCAAATCATTATTTGAAGAATAATTTGAATTACTTGCGCTAACAACAGCAGCAATAATCCACGAATTGTTATCGTGAATTTTTTCTTTGTTGAGAGTAAGGGAGTAATTTGCTACAATTTCATTATTGTGTTTGAATGGCGCAACTTCTTGTTTTTCGGAAATTATATTGTGTTCAATTTGAACAATATCGGGGGTTTCTGTTGTGGTTTCTGTTTCAGTATCGCTCGTTTTTTTGAAGTGGTCGCCTGTTACATATGTTTGTCCTTGAACCGATATTGTTGGGTAATGGTATTCTGTTTTTTGGATTTTTAGGTCAAGTTTTTGAGGTATTGAAAGTTCGATTGTAACACTTTCATTTTGAGTTTGTTGAATGGTTTTGTCGTTTGCAAAATTTTGTTCCGTATGCGTATTATCGCCATTGGAAATGCGCATAAAAAGAAGTAAGGCAAACGAAGCCGCTATGCCTGTGCTCGAAAACCACAGTAAAAACGCACGTGTTTTTCGTGGTCGTCGTTGCAGGCGTTCTTCCATTTCTGCCCAATAACTTGTATCAATTGGCAGTGTGTGTTCTGTAAGTCGTTCAAATATATTGTGTTGCATTTTCTTGTGATATAAATTGTTGAACATTTTTTTGTAAAATTTGCCGAGCGCGCATAAACTGCGACCTCGATGTTACTTCTTTTATTTTCAGCATTGTAGCAATTTCGGCGTGTGAGTAACCTTCTATGGCGTATAAATTAAAAACCGTGCGGAAACCATCGGGTAATTCGGCAATGCAGCGGTGCAAATCGTCGGTCGAAAGTTTGTCGAAAGCCAATGTTTCGGTATCTTCAATAATTTCTTCATATTCATCTATAATTGGCGCAAAGCGTTTTTTTCGTAATTGTTCAAGTGCGGTGGTTACAAAAATCCGTTTGAGCCAGCCTTCAAACGAACCGTTTCCCGCGTAATCGTCAATTTTGGTAAACACCTTATAAAATCCGTCTTGCAGCACATCGCGAGCAGTGTCTCGGCAGCCTGTGTAGCGAGCGCAAATACTTAGCATGGAACCGGCATAGCGTTCGTACAATTCTTTTCTTGCCCACATTTCTTTACGTTTGCAGCCGGCAATTACGTTGTGCTCGTTAAACATTTTATATGTGTTTTGTTGATAAGATGATTTGAGGTGGCGAAACGTTGCATGGAGAGTGAAAAAAAAGTTGACGAGTTGACAAGGAAACGAGTTGACAAGGTTAGAGGGAACGAGGGATTAGGAGTTAGGAAATAGGTTTTCAAAAAATTTCACAAATTGTTCCGCTTGTCGTTTCCGTGAAAACTGCTTTACATATTCGCGGTTTCCGTTTTGTTGAGTAAATCCGTTTTTTTGCCACTCTACATATTTTTCCAAAAGAAATTTTTCAGTTTCTTCTACTGTTGATGCTGCAATTCCTGCATTTGCTCGGTTTATAACTTCTTGCAAAACGCCTTCATCGTTGCGCACGCACAAAATTGGTTTTTCAACTGCCATGTATTCAAAAATTTTTGTTCCCACAATTCCTTTGGGCAATTTGTTTGCCAATAGCAATAAAACAGAACTTTTGTTGAGAATTTCGGGAATTTCGAAGTTTGAAACGGAATTGAAAATATCAATAAAATCAAGGATTTTGTATTCTTTGGCGCAATTTTGAATGATTTGTTTTGAATTTTTGTCTATCACATAAAACTGAATTTTTAGAGTTTCTACATCAAGTTTTTTTTCTGCCAAAAGTTGTGCAATTGCCTCAAAAAACAGTGAAGGGTCTTTTATTTCCCGACTTTCAATTCTGCCTGTGTAGGAAATTATAAAGTTATCGGATTCAATTTTTTGTGGGTAAAATAAATCGGAATCGAAACCATTGTAAATCAAATGAGTATTTGAGTTGTATTGCGACAAAAATTCTTTATGCCATTCCGAAACCGTTGTAACCGCACGGGCTTGTTGTAAAATTGTGCTGCGTTGGCGCAATAATTTTTTAGTAATACCGCTTGCAATAATTCGATTTATAAAAGCGCTGTTTGTTACTCGTTTGCTAATCAATTCATTATTTGGTGTTTGCTCAAAAATATCACGAAAATCGACAACAAACGGAATAGTGTGTTTTTTGCTTAATTGACACGCAGCTAACGTTGGAAAAATTTTAAACGTACTTGTAAGAATAAGCGAAATTTCGGTTTGTGTAATTATTTTTTCAGCCTTTTTGCGAATAATGTAGTTTTTGTAATTGAACAAGAAATCTAAAAGGAAAACAAAAATATATTTTATTTTTTGCCACAATTTATTTTTTGAAAAATAAAAATTAATGTACGTTACATTTTGCTCTTTTGCTAAATCGGGAAAAATATTTCGAGGCGAATATTCGGTAACAATAATCGGATTCCAATCCAAATTTTTCAAATACTTGCACAAATAGCCCATTCGCGGAGCAAAATCGGGAGGAAAGGCATCGCAGAGTATTAGTAGGTTTTTCATATCTCTATTCATTTTCTTCATTAATTTCCAAACAAGGCAACTTGTCACCCAAGTACAACATAAATTAGCATTAATCCTAATATTCCGCAAAACAAAGGAAACAATCCGCTTAATAATCCGGCTTTGCCTAAATTTTTATTGAAATTGTCATTATTTTTAATAGATTTTCTAAGTCCAATTGCAAATAAAATCATTCCAATTAAACCACAAGGCAACCAACCGGTTAGAAATAAAACCCAAAAAAACATATAGATATAATCAGCACCACCAAAGATAGATACCAATATAAACATTAATAAGGATATAAGCGGAAACAGATAAATAAAAAGAGCCAATAAATATATCTTAAATACTTTATTTTTCATTTTTGTTGTTTTTGTTATATTGCTGCAATATACTCCAAAATTTTACAATAAAGCTCCCTGTGATTATATTTTTCCGTTTCCGAAAACACTTGATTGTGCCACAATAAAACTATTTCGCCATTATATTTTTTCACGGCATCAATCAATAATTTTGTGTAGTCAAATGCTTCGTTTTCATTCAAATTCATATAGCGTTTGTTGCTTAAAGTACAATCCATAACGAGCAAAGGGTGCAAAATCAAATCACTCACTTCTTTTGTTTCTACATTAATATATTGTACCGGTCGGCAGGTGCCCAAACGAAAACCGGCACAATCGGCGTAGCCCAATGTAAAATCGTGCAGAATATTATTTTGCAGTAAAAAATCCATATCTGTGGGATTTTTAGAGCGAAGAAAGTGATTGCGATTACAGGTAATGTTTGTATTGCATTGTTTTTCTAAACTTTGTTTTTCGGCAGCAATAAATTCGGGTTTTTCGCTCGAAGCATAACTTGTGTGCAAACCAATAGTTGCGCCTGATTTTTTTAATAATGAAATCAATTGCCGTGCCGCTTTCGATGTAAGCGAATAAAACGGGCGGTCGTGGTGTGCTTCGACACCGCTCAGCAACCGGTATTTTTTTGATTTTAAGAAAAATAGTGTTTCGGTTTTTCCGGTGGCTGAGGTTCTCGAAGCCAATTCTGCGTTTTTCCGCAAAATCCACGGAAAAGTAAAAAATGGGTCGTTTTGAGGATTGTGTAATGATTTAATTGCAGGCGTAATTTCATTTTTGCCACTTTTTAAAGTGCGCCACACTGCACCACAAAAACCTCGAAATGAACCGTAGCGTGTTAAAAAATCAACATCGTGAGTGAGATATATTTTACTGAATTGTTGTTGTGGTTCAGGAACTTCAATACCAACTTCCCGCAAGCATTTTCTAAGCAAAACGCCATATTCGTCAATAATTGGTCGATGCAAAAAGCCGCCTTTGTAAGCAATCGAATGTTTTGCCAAAAATCTGCCGTGTTCATCTCTGCAATCGGGTTGCACCCATTCTTCGTAGCGAGTTAGTAAAACAAAAGCTGAAGCTATCAAGTCTGCATTAATAATAATTGTATTGCCTCGTTTTTCAATTTGTGATGTTCCGTAAAAAAATGGTGTGTTTTCAATTATTGGTAATGGGAGAGTGGGAAGTGAATTTTTGCAACCGTAATTTTTAGTAAAAAAATCAGAAGTTCGAATAACTACGGCGTAGTTTGAAAATTCTTCTTCATGGGTACTATGGTTGGTGAGCGGAGTCGAACCATACGCTATTTTGGGCAGAATTTCATTTTCCTGCTCGGGGCAATTTAAAATAAACCGCAACAAATAATTGTATAGTTTGCTCATTGGATAATTGTTTTTTTATGTAACTTTTCCAAAGTTTTAAACTTTGGAAAAGCTTGCTGCCAAAAAGTCTTGTATCTAAAAATCTTGTGTCTAATTATCAAACTCTACCTCCAACACCACAATCTCCGGTCGATTGCCAACCCGCACATTTGGTCCCCAAGTGCCAAAGCCCGACGAAACGTAAAAATGCGTATTTTCTTTTTGCAAATAGCCCCAACTCAATTCAAACAATGCGCCGGTAATAAAATTAAACGGAAACAATTGCCCGTCGTGCGTGTGTCCCGAAAGGTGTAAATCTACTCGTTGTTCCACCGACTCGTTCAAATTAAACGGTTGATGATTGAGCACAATAATTGGTTTCGTGTGGTCAATATTTTGCATCAAACTGTCGAGCGGACGTTGCTTGTGGCTGCTGCGGTCGTTGCGCCCCACTATTTGTATGCCGTTGACGAGCGTTGCTACGCTATCAGCCAATATCGGCAAATTGATTTCTTTGAAATAGGCACGAGTTTTTTCAATGCCGCCAATATATTCATGATTGCCAAGCACGGCATATATGCCAAACGGCGGCGTAAGTTCTTGCAAATGTTCGCCAATTTTGTGGCGCAACACCGGCTCAATATCGCTATCGACAATATCGCCGCAAAATACTATCAAATCAGGATTTTGCTCTTGCAACAATCGCACTAATTTTTCTTCCCACGAACGGTTAATTATTGTGCCGAAATGAATATCGGAAACCATGGCAATACGAATGTTTTTCTCGCCTGTAACGCTTTTGTGTATGCGCAAAGGAATGGTTGTAATTTTGGTGCGAGTGGCATTTATGTGTCCTAAAATAACCGTTATTGTAATCAAAAATGCAACACCGGCAGCAATTAACCGGGTAGTGTGCACCGAAAATTGCGGTAAAAAATGAAAGAAATAATTGCACAATCGCACCACATCAATGGCAACAATAGCCAAAAGCGCATACAACAAAAACGGCAACCACGAAACACCAATTTTAAATACTATACCGCTGAATGTTGAAGAAAATGCACGTTCGAGAAACATACCGCCAACAAATGATAATGCAAGTAAAATAATTACTCCGGCAATATAGCGTTTTGCCTCCGGCGACGGCGCAATTGCAAGGCACACACGATTGTACAAATAAAAATGTGCCGCCGCATATATGCAGAGCATTACGAGGAATATGATTGCGAATTGTTTCACTTTTTTTAGATTTTTAGACACAAGACTATTAGACACAAGACACAAGTCTATTAGTCTTGTGTCTAACTGTCTTATGTCTAACTACTATTTCTTCATCACTTTTTCGGCAGTGCCGTTGTCATACAGTATAATATATATACCATTTTGCGGTTCTTCGGGTAGTTGTGCGCCTATTATACTGTAATAGCCCACTATTTGCCGGTTTGCGGCGTTAATTTTGGGAATGCTTGTAGATTCTTCGTAGTTAAATGTAAAACTTCCGGTCATTTTTACACCGCTTCCCGGTACATTTACTTTAAAGGACGAGGTTTTAATTTCTTTGTTATTGCTTATCAAATTGGTACCATCGTAAGTAATGCCGCTCCGTAGTTCTGTTGGATTATTTAATGATATTGCCACTCTATAATCACTTCCTCTATTTGTAAGGGTAAGCGTTGGTGTTTGGTTGCTAAACTCCGATATTGAAAGCTTCGTTAAAGCCGATACATCAAGTGAGGAAAGTTTATTGTTCATACACCAAAATTTTGTAATTTTTGGTGAGTTTGAAACATCAAGCGCTGCAATTTGATTATTGTTGCAGGTTAATACTTCAAGATTTATCAAATCCGATATATCAAGCGCAGATAGTTGATTAAATGAGCAATCCAAATTAGTAATGTTCGCTGCGCCCGACAAATCGAGCGCAGATAGTTCATTGTCGTGGCAAATCAAACTTTCAAGATATATTAATAGCGCAACATCGAGTACAAATAGTTGATTTTGCTGACACTCCAAAGATTTAAGACTTCTTAATTTCGAAACATCAAGCAAAGATAGTTTATTAAATGAGCAATTCAACCCCATAACACTTGTCATGTCCGATACATTGAGCGAAGATAGTTGATTATGGTCGCAATTAAAATATTTCATATTTATCAATCCCTGTACGTTAATCGACCGTAGTTGATTATTGCTACAGAATAATTGTTCAAGACCTGTTAATTTCGACAAGTCGAGCGAAGTAAGTTGATTGTTGTTACACTTCAATGATGTAAGTGCAGTGAAAAATTCAATACCTTTCAAATCGGCTATATATTTATTGCTAACATCAATGCTGTATGTACTTTTGATTTTATTAGCAGTAAGCACTGTAGCATTGTTGTTTATTGCTAAAATGGAATTTCTAAAATTCGTATCGGGAAAGTTTATTTCATTAATCGCTACATCTTGTACAACTTGTGCAAAAGATGTTGCAGCACACATGAGGGCAAGCACAGAGGTTGCCATCGTTTTTTTGAAAAAGTTTTTTGTTGTCATAATCGTTTAATTTTAAATTGTGAGTTTATAGTTTATAGTTTTATAAAATTTTCTAATATTTTTGCTCCCACCGTACCACTTTTTTCGGGGTGGAATTGGAAAGCGAAAAAGTTATCTTTTTCAATACCTGCGCTGAATGGCAGAATATAATCGCACTTGGCGGTGGTGTGTTCATTTAATTCGGCATAGTAACTGTGTACAAAATACACATAACTGTGTTCGTCAATTCCTTTGAGCAGGCTGCCTTTGAAATTCGTAATATCATTCCAACCCACGTGCGGCACTTTTTGCGTGGGCGCAAATCGTTTTACCGCCACATCGAATATTCCAAGGCAATCGGCATTGCCCTCTTCGGAATGTCGGCACATCAATTGCATGCCCAAACAAATACCAAGCACCGGATTTTTCAGAGATTTTATAACTGTATCTAAATCATGTTTTTTCAAATATGCCATAGCCGAACTTGCTTCGCCTACACCGGGGAAAATAACTTTGTCGGCAGTAAGCAATTCGTGTGCGTCGCTGGTAATTACAGGATTTACACCCAGTCGGTTGAGCGCATATTGCACCGATTGAATGTTGCCGGCATTATATTTTATGATTGCTATTTTCACTTATATATTTTTGTTTGCAAATATAAAAAAACGTACGTGTTTTTTAATAGTATTATATAATTATCTCGTAAAAAAGTATCAAATCCCTCTGTGAGGGTTACTCATGATGATACGGCATATTTTTCAAAATAGTATAAGCCCTATACAATTGTTCCACAAAAAACAAGCGTATCATTTGATGCGAAAAAGTCATTTTTGAAAGCGAAAGCCGCCCGGGAAAGGCTGCATACACTTCTTCGGAAAAACCATACGCACCGCCAATTACAAAACAAAGTTCCTTACATGCCTCGTTTTGTTTTTTTTCTATCAATGCCGAAAATTGCAGCGATGTATATTCTTTCCCTCGTTCGTCGAGCAACAAAACCGCTGCTCCGTTTGGAATTTTTGATAGCAAAAGTTGCCCCTCTCGTTTTTTTATTTCGTCAAACGAATAATTCTGTGCCGATTTTAAATCGGGAATTTCAATAAACGAAAACTGACAAAAATGCGATAAGCGTTTTACGTATTCGGCAATGCCTGTTTGCAAATATTGCTCTTGTGTTTTTCCGATTGTTATAAATGTGATTTTCATATAAAAAGCCCCCTCCCGACCTCCCCCACAAGGGAGGAGAACAGCCCCCAACCCCCTCAGGGGGCTTTAAGAGCTGTGATTAATTGTTAATTTGTTTGTAGTTGTGCTGCTCCAAGTCCCCCTTTAGGGGGATTTAGGGGGTTGAATTTCGTTTGTAATCGAAACACATCTTTCCCCGTTTCCACATTTTTCACACAATGCACAAATTCCCCATCGCTCAATTGCTTGTGATGAATTGTATATGTTTCGCCCAATTGCAACTGCGCTATGTAGTTTATTTGCAAATCTTTAATGCTGTGTGATGTGATAAATTCCGTATCTAAATCGTCGAAAATCCATTGCACATATTTTGTATTATTCACATGATTATTCATGTCAATATCGGAATATTTTACATGCCGGATTTTTGCTGTTTCATCGCATTCAAATGCTGCAATTTTTAGAGGATTTTCGTTGAAAACATGACGATTTTCACAATGAGGGAAACCGTTCATGAGTGTTTCGATTTTTTGAATACGAAAGGTTTTTGCATCTAAAATATGCCATACGCTTGCTGTTTTTACAATCACTGCGCCCTCGGCATCCGTCATTTCAAAATCACGATAGGCGGTAACGCCGTCGGGCAGTTTACTCCACGTTTCCAATGTTACGTTTTCTTGCCATTTGGGCATACGCTCAATTGCAATATGAAAGCGCGACAGAACCCACAAAGCGTTGTGCCGGTGCAAATCGTCCCACCCTGCGCCGTTCAAACTTGCATGTGACCACGCCGCTTCTTGCAAATTTTCGAGCAATGCCGGAATTGTTAAATTACGACTGTAATCTACTCGGAATGAATTTATTGTGATTGGGAGTTGGAAGGTGTTTTTCATGTGTTAATTTTTTTTAACATTTTCATCTAACTTCGGCTTTTCAATTTTAAATTGTACCGGCAATTGAAAATATGAAGAAACGGCTATTTTATTACTGCTTCCCGGTTTCCATCTGGGCATTAATTTTACCACACGCACAGCTTCTTTATCTAAATTTGGGTGTACTTTTTTAATTACCTCCACATTGCCAATAGTACCATCGGCTTTTACCACAAACTCAACTATAACCGTACCCGAGACATTATCGTCTAAAGCATCTTGCGGATAACCGATTTCATTACCAAGGAATTTCATAAGAGCTGCCATACCACCCGGAAATTCTGCTTTTATATCGGGGTATCTTTGAGGTGGTAATTCCTCTTCCGATATTTCTATTTTCGGTTTTGGTATTTCAGTTTCACTTGTTCGATGCCTAAATGGTGTGTAAATGTGAGGTGTTGAAACGACATCAAGCTTGGAGAATTCTAAGCCATCTACAAGCGACCGCTCTTCTAAAAATTTTATTTTTCCTTGTGTTGTCAATCCCGAAAGGGTGTAATATTTTACATACGCTCTTCTAAAGTCTGTGTCTGCAAGTTCGTATGTATTTCCAATTTTACCTCTATATTTTTCCCAAAAATCGTGATTTGCCCGATAAAACTTCTCCGTTACACCTGTGCCACATCTTGGATAAAAACTTTCCGTATAATAAATATTCACTTCTTCATTTTTCAATTGCGTATCGGCAAATTGAATTTTGGGAATATTTCCTCGTGTTTTTAAACTATCTACTACTTTGAAGTTGTAAGCATATTTATACTCACTTCTTTCAAGTTTATAAATAGTAAATGCCCTTTCCGGTTTTATATCTTTTGAATTTTCATAATAATCCCAATCGGGCACAATAAACAGTATGTGTTTATATTGATAGTAAAGTCTAAACAATAAATCTCTCGGAATTTTATTTTCTACACTTATGTTGAAAAAAATAATAGGCGTTTGTATGTCCGTAGGAATAGATACATCAATCAGAGTTTTGTTTCCTCGTTTTGTAATGTGTTTATTATCAATTCGTATAACATTTGTAAAAACAGAATCGGAAACATTTTGTGCAACACCAACGCATACTAAGCACACCGCAAAAAATAATGTGGTAGTTTTTCGGAATAAGTTTATTGAAATTGGAATTTGAAGGCTATTTTTCATACATTATTTTTTGTCTAATTGGCAAATTGGCATATTATCGTATTGGTACATTGTCATATTGCCCTTTGTAAGGAACAAAAATAAAAAATAAAAGAATTAAATTTGAAAATTTAACAAATATCTTGTAAAACAAACATAATAAAACACTTGCAATTCAAAAAAAAAGTGCATTTTTGCAAAAAATTTTATTATGGCATATTTAGAATTTACGAAACAAGAGGTTAACAACCTGCAAGAAGCGTTAAAAAAAGAATATATTCGCACCAATAGAGCCGGTTCGTATGCCAGCTCAACCATTGTAAATTGTAATACTCGCAAGTATCATGGCTTGTTGGTGTGTCCCTTGCCCGAAATTGACAAACGCACTTATTTGATGCTTTCGTCGCTCGATGAAACTGTTATTCAGCACAATACACCGTTTCATTTGGCAATTCATAAATTCCCTGCGGAATTTTCGCCGTTGGGACATAAATATATAGAATCGTTTTCAAACGACCCAATTCCTACATTTATATATAGAGTGGGTGGCGTAACGTTGAAAAAAGAAATTATTCTTATTCAAAACGAACGTCAAGTGTTGGTGCGATATACGTTGCTTAAAGCAACATCGAAAACTACTTTGCAATTGCGTCCGTTTTTGGGATTTCGCAAAGTGCACGAATTAACGCATGTAAATTATGATGTAAATACCCGGTACGTTGAGAAATCAAACGGTGTTGCGGTTAAAATGTACACGCCGTTTCCCGAATTAAATTTGCAAATTTCAAAGAAAAACGAATTTGTGTCGGCGCCCGATTGGTACAATAATTTTGAGTACGCCAAAGAGAAAGAACGGGGATTTGAATATCACGAAGATTTATATACTCCGGGTTATTTTGAATTTGACATGAAACAAGACGAAGTTGTTGTATTTTCGGCATCGTTGAGCGAGGCAAAACCGAAAAATTTGCCCGAATTGTTTGAAAAAGAAGTAAGCAATTGCGACCCTAACGATACATTTGAACATTGTTTGGCAAATTCGGCACGACAATTTTTATTGCGTGGAAATGGAGGAACGCGAATTTTGGCAAGTCTTCCATGGTCGGGCGATTGGGGGCGCGATGCTATGGTGGCACTGCCCGGCTTGACGTTGATGCGCGGCGCTTTCGACACTTGCGAAGAAGTGCTTAATACATTTACCAAAGAAATTTCGGGAAATGTGTATGAAAGTATTGGAAATATAGAACACTATTACGTAGAATCTATCGACACAGCGTTGTGGTATATTCGTTCGGTGCAACAATTCAATTGGAATACCAAAGATATAGAAAAAACTCGAAAACTCTACGCTGCCAAAGTGGAAGAAATACTCGAAGTATATATGTCGGGCACAAACCAAGATGTTGTGATGCACGAAAATGGTTTGCTCTATTTGCCAAATCCGCACAAAGCGTTAACGTGGGTTGATGCCATGGAAAACGGCGAACCGCTCATACCTCGCTGGGGCTATGTGGTTGAGGTTAATGCGTTGTGGTACAATGCAATTTGTTTTGCATTGGAATTGATTACTAAAAAAACATTCCAATCAAAATGGAAAGGAATTCCGGCTCGAATTGAAAAATCGTTTGTAGAAACATTTTGGAGTGATAAAAAAGGCTATTTAGCCGATACTAATATAAATGGTGTGCAAAATTTTACGGTACGTCCAAGTCAAATATTCGGCGCATCGCTGCCATTTTCAACGTTGAACGATGTGCAACGGCAATCGGTGCTTAATGTGGTGCGCAAAGAATTGCTTACGCCAAAAGGAATACGCACGCTTACGCCGCAAAGTCCCGATTTTATTGGCGAAGTAGTGGGAACTATACAGGAACGTTCGAGAGCCTATCATCAAGGAGGTGTGTTGCTGTGGTTGCTTGCTCCGTATGCCGAGGCATATTTGAAATTGCACGGACGTTCGGGTGTAGCCGAAGTTAAACGTATTTACTACGGTTTGGAAGGAGAAATGCGCCAACATGGAGTAGGAACAGTGTCGGAAGTGTACGATGGAAATCCGCCGCACACGCCGCGGGGGGCAATTTCACAAGCAATGTCGGTAGCTGCCGTGTTACGGTTAAAAATATTAATCAAAAATTTTGAAGCCGATACGTTATAAGTTAACGAGTTGACAAGTTGACAAGTTGACAAGTTTTTGAGATAAATAAAAATAAAATAACCAAACTCACAAGATAAAGAAGAAGAAAAAGAAAGTATAATAATCATAAAAAAAGAGTATGAAAGTGTTAATGTTTGGGTGGGAATTTCCCCCTCATATTTCCGGAGGACTTGGAACTGCTTGTTTTGGACTAACCAAAGCAATGGCAAAACAGGATTTGGAAATTATTTTTGTGGTACCTCGCGCGTGGGGCGACGAAGACCAGAGTTCTATGCAAATAGTTGGTGCAAATAATGTAAAAGTGAGAGTTGAGCGGTATTTTTTCACACCGGAAGAAGTTGAAAAATCAAAAGATATTCAGTATGTTGAAATTGAAGCGGCGTTAATTCCCTATGTTTCTACCGAAGAGTATTATAATATAGTAAACAATAAAGTTGAGGCGAAACAGCAATTCAAAAAACACGGTTACAGCAAAGAAGCGGGAACGCTTGAATTTAAAGGCGGTTACGGCGATAGCTTGTTACACGAAGTAGCTTCGTATGCCTACATTGCAGGGCAAATAGCTACGCAATTTGATTTCGATATTATTCACGCTCACGACTGGCTTACGTATGATGCCGGTATTGCAGCAAAAAATGCTTCGGGCAAACCGCTTGTGGTGCACGTGCACGCAACTGAATTTGACCGTAGCGGACAAAATGTAAATCAATATGTATATGATATTGAGCGACGTGGAATGCACGCCGCCGATAGAGTAATTACGGTAAGTAATCTTACAAAAAATATTGCAATTAATCATTATGGCGTGCCTGCCGAAAAAGTAGTTACCGTTTACAATGGGGTAGAGGCTATTGACGGCAAAAAACAAACTGTGTTTGAGAAAAAAATCGGCGATAAAATTGTAACATTCTTAGGTCGAATTACCTATCAAAAAGGACCCGAATATTTCTTGGAAGCTGCCGCAAAAGTATTGCAACGCAAGAAAAACGTAAAATTTGTAATGGCAGGAAGCGGCGATATGCTCGAAAAAATGATGTGGCGCGCTGCCGAACTTGGCATTTCCAAAAACTTTTATTTTACCGGTTTCCTCCGTGGCGACGATGTAATTCACATGCTTTCCATTAGCGATGTGTATGTAATGCCCTCGGTTTCAGAGCCATTTGGAATTTCTCCGCTCGAAGCTATGCGTTCAAATGTACCGGTAATTATATCGAAACAATCGGGTGTGTCCGAAATTTTACAACATGCAATTAAAATTGATTTTTGGGACGTTGATGCAATGGCAGATGCTATTTACGGCATAATTTCATACGATGGTTTGCAAGAAGTGTTTCAAGAACATGGCAAAGCCGAAGTTGATACCATGAATTGGGACGGTGCAGCAGAACAAATTAAAGGTATTTATTCGGAAACCATTGCAAAACAATAAATTTTGACCAATATAAACCCTAAAAAAACAAACAGATGAAAAACATTTCAATACTATTTAAAGTACATCAACCGTTGCAGTTGCGGTCGTATCGGTTTTTCGATATAGGTCAAGACCATTATTATTACGATGATTTTACCAATAAATCGAGTTTGTTGAAAACGGCAAAAAAATCATATCTTCCTATGAATGATTTGTTGTTGGAAATGATAAAAACGCATAAAAAGAACTTTAAAGTGAGTTTTTCAATTTCGGGCACCACGCTCGAACAGTTTGAGAAACAAGCGCCCGAAGTAATTGAAAGTTTTAAAAAATTGGCAGCCACCGGCAATGTTGATTTTGTGGGCGAAACCTATTCTCATTCGCTTGCAAGTGTTGCTGCGGAGCAGGAATTTAGGCAACAAGCTCTTGCACATAGCGCAAAAATCAAACAATTGTTTGGAATAGAGCCAACGGTTTTTGCCAATACCGATTTGATTTACTCCGATGCTATTGGCGAACAGGTGTTTGATATGGGTTTCAAAGGCATGATTGCCGAAGGAGCAAAACAGGTGTTGGGTTGGAAAAGCCCGAATTTTATGTATTGCAATGCCAACAATCCGCGATTGAAAGTGTTGTTGCGCAATTATAAATTAGTTGACGACGTTTCACTTCGTTTTTCAAATCAATCGTGGAACGAATATCCGCTTACTGCCGATAAATATGTTTCGTGGGTACAATCAATTCCCGAAAATGAGGAAGTAGTGAATTTGGTGTTCGATTATAAAACCTTTGGCGTGTACCAAAGTGCCGAAACAGGTATTTTCGATTTCTTCAAAGCATTTGTAAAACAAACGCTTGCGCAAAAAATCACGTTCCCAACGTTTGCCGAAACTATCAACATATTGCAACCGGTTTCGGTATTGAGCGTACCAAATATGACTTCGTGTATCGACGAAGAACGTGATTTGACAACGGCAATGGGTAATAATTTGCAAAAACAGGCGCTTGAAGGCTTGTATAATTTATCGCTGCAAATGAATGCCGTGAGCGATGCCGGAATAATTGCCGATTGGAATAAAATTCAAAATAGCGACCACATATATTATATGAGTATGCGGGGCGTGGCGCAGGAAGAAAGTCCGTACCCTACGCATTATGAGGCATTTATAAACTACATGAATGTAATTGCCGACATGAACGAACGCATTGCAAAAGCGCCAAAAATCGAAAGTTTCGATAATTTAAGCAGCGAAGAAATCGACAGCGAAATTGAAAAATATTCGGAAATGCTTAATCAATTGATGGCGGCGAAAAAACATCAGCAGAAGAAGGCTAAGAAATAAAATACTATCTTTGCCGAAAATTTTTGAACGTAAACGAATTACAAACAATAAATAAAAACAATGACAACAAATCTTAATCAAAACAAACATAATGCTCCCCAGTGGAAAAATATGGTTGTTCTTTCAAGTTTTCCTGAAAACTTACAGGGTCTCAACACATTAGCTTCAAATTTGTGGTGGACTTGGAATTACGAAGTAAAAGACTTATTTCAAGAAATTGATGAGAAATTGTGGAATGCTACCCAAAATCCTATCGATGTATTGAAAGAAATAAGTATAGCACGTTTGCAAGAACTTGAAAAAAATCAAGGATTTATGAATCGTTATCATGCAATTCTTGAAAAATTCGACAAATATGTGGCACAACAACCCGATGCGTCGAAAGCCCGTATCGGTTATTTCAGTATGGAATATGGTTTGGACGATTCTCTGAAAATATTCTCAGGCGGTTTGGGTATTCTTGCCGGCGACTATTTGAAAGAAGCGAGCGATACCAATACCAACATGGTAGCCGTAGGTTTTATGTATAAATATGGTTATTTCCAACAACAACTTTCGCTCGACGGTGAACAATTGGCTGTTTATACGCCGCAATCGCCTTCGCAATTGCCAATTCAATTGGTAAAAGATGCCAAAGGAAATAATATAACTGTGCAAGTTGGTTTACCCGGACGTATTTTGAATGCGCAAATTTGGTTGGTAAACGTTGGTCGTATAAAATTATATTTGCTTGATACCGACATTGCTGAAAATAGCGACGAAGACAAAACTATTACTCACGCACTTTACGGTGGTAATAACGAAAATCGTTTGAAACAAGAAATGTTGCTTGGTATTGGTGGTGTACGTTGTTTGGAAGCTGTTGGCGAAAAAATAGATGTGTTCCACTGTAACGAAGGACACGCAGCGTTTATCAATCTTGAACGCTTACGCAAATTGATTAAACACAAAGGTTTCGCATTCCCAAAAGCGCTTGAAATTGTTCGTTCGTCTACGCTTTACACTACACACACGCCTGTGCCTGCCGGACACGACCAATTCCCCGAAGATTTGATGATGACCTATTTGGGTCAATTCCCCGAACGCCTGCAATTGCAATGGAATGAATTTATGAATTTGGGTAGAATGTATCCAAATAATCAAGGCGAGCAATTTTCAATGAGTAATCTGGCAATTTGCACTTCGCAGGAAGTAAACGGTGTAAGCCGTTTGCATGGCGACGTTTCCAAAGATATGTTCAAAGATTTATGGCCCGGTTACGATGTTTCGGAATCGCACATTGGTTACGTTACCAACGGTGTGCACTATGGCACATGGACAGCAAGTGAATGGCAAAAATTATATGCCGATACATTTGGTAAAAATTTCTTGAACAATCAATCCGATAAAAATTATTGGAGCAAAATTTACGGAGTGAGCGATGAAAAAATTTGGGATATTCGCCAAGCACAACGTGAAAAATTGATTAATTTCGTGAAAGAACGTTTGAATAAAGCGTGGACTGAACGATATGAAGACCCGAAAAAACTTCTTAAAATTATTCAATCGGTTAATAAAAATACGCTTACAATTGGTTTCGCCCGTCGATTTGCAACGTACAAACGTGCGTATTTGTTGTTCAGCAATTTAGACCGTTTGAGTAAAATTGTGAACAATCCCGAACAACCCGTACAATTTATTTTTGCAGGAAAAGCGCACCCGAACGATAAACCGGGGCAAGATGTGATAAAAGAAATTGTACGCATATCGAAATTACCTGAATTTTTGGGTAAAATTATTTTCCTTGAAAATTACGATATGAATTTGGCACGTAAACTTGTGCAAGGTGTTGATATTTGGTTGAATACCCCAACTCGTCCGCTCGAAGCATCGGGAACAAGCGGTATGAAAGCCGTAATGAATGGCGCTATGAATTTCAGCGTGTTAGACGGCTGGTGGTGCGAAGGTTACAAAGAAGGTGCAGGTTGGGCGTTGCCTGAAAAACGCACTTATACGAACCAAGATTTCCAAAACCGCTTAGATGCCGAAACTATTTACAGCATTTTGGAAAATGAAATTGTGCCGTTGTATTACGATAAAGGTATTGATAATGTACCTCATAAATGGGTGCAATACGTGAAAAAATGTATTGCCGAAATAGCTCCCGAATTTACCACAAAACGTATGATTGACGATTATCATAGCCGTTTTTACTCAAAATTGGAAGCTCGTAAACGAATGGTGTGCGACAATAATTACGCCGTTGCCGAAGAAATTTACCAATGGAAAAAGAACGTGGCTGCTACATGGGATTCTATTTATGTAGTAATGAACGATTTGAAAGCTACCGATTCGTTGGTGCTTGGACATTCGTACAAAGCAATCGTAAAAGTTGATTTAAAAGGTTTGAAACCCGAAAATGTTTGTTTTGATTTCGTAATTACCGAAACCAACAGAGAAGGTAAAACCGAAACAGTTTCGTGCGAAACGTATAAATTTGTAAAAATGGAAGACAATCTTGCAGTGTATGAATTAAATGTTACGCCAAACCAGTCGGGTATATTCAATTACAGCGTGCGTATGTACCCGTATGCCGATTTCTTGCCGTACCGTCAAGATTTCCCTTATGTGAAATGGTTGTAGCCCCCTAAATCCCCCTCAAGGGGGACTTGAAGAACAGAAAATGGTGCTTGGAGTAATTTCAGGTACCATTTTTTTGATTATATACAAATTAAATAATAAATGGATTGCTTCGTTCCTCGTAATGACGTACAAAAGAGCGTCATTGCGAGGAACGAAGCAATCTAATTTTCATATTACTTGCAAAGTAACAAACGCAATAATTGCAAAGCGCAACAATTTCCCAACAGTAATCCAAAACACCGATTTCCAAAAATCGAAGTGCAAAGCTCCTGCAATTGCCACCAAAATATCGCCAAGAATGGGAACCCATGCAAGCACAAGGGTAATTGCACCATGCCGGTGCAGTAAATTATGCGCCCGTTCAAATCGCTTTTGATTTTTCGATGATAGTTTCTGTAAAGTAAGTTCGGCTGTTTTTCGTCCTATCAAAAAAGTAGTAATGCTACCAAGTGTGTTGCCTATGGTAGCAATTATGAGCGGTAAAATCCACGTTTGTGTTTCCACAACAAGTGCTGTAAAATACGGCTCGCAGGCAAGCGGTATAAGGCTTGCAGCTGTAAAACACCAGATGAAAAGGAGAATGTAGGACATTTCAATTAATATTAGGCTAATGTGCCAATATGCTAATATGCCAATAATTTAATATTGTTAATTCTTATATTGGCACATTGGCATATTTTTCTTATTGGCACATTAACATATTTTCTTATTGGCACATTAACATATTTTCTTATTGGCACATTAACATATTTTCTTATTGGCACATTAACATATTTTCTAAAAAAAAGGTTGCCCTAAAAAATAGACAACCTTTTTTATTATATGCGTTTCAAAAAATTATTCCGCAATAACTTCAAGAGCAATTTTCACTTTCACACCTTTGTAGAGCAATACTTCACATGAGTATGAACCAAGTTCTTTAATTGCATTTTCTTTCAAAATGATTTTCTTTCTATCAATTTCATAACCGGCTTTTGCAAGCGATTCTGCAATTTGAATAGTATTTACCGAACCAAAAATTTTGCCCGTTGAGCTTGCTTTTGTACCAATGGTAAGCGTAATGTTTTCCAATTTAGTAGCGAGTGCAAGAGCTTCGTTTTTGATTTTTTCTTCTTTGTGAGCACGTTGTTTCATCAATTCGGCGTGTTGTTTTTTTGCCGATTCGGTTGCAAGAATTGCAATTCCTTGTGGAATTAAATAGTTTCTTCCATAACCCGGTTTTACTTCAACTATCTCATTTTTTAAGCCTATGTTAGGCATATCTTTTTTCAATATTATTTCCATGGCTATGTCTTATTTTAACATGTCAGTAACGTAAGGTAATAGAGCTAAGAAACGAGCGCGTTTAATTGCAACTGCAACCTTTTTTTGATATTTAATAGATGTTCCGGTAATTCGGCGAGGTAAAATTTTACCTTGTTCGTTAAGGAATTTTTTCAAAAACTCTGGGTCTTTGTAATCTATGTATTTGATGCCGAGTTTGCGGAAACGGCAATATTTTTTCTTTTTAACTTCTACCGATGGGGGAGTTAAGTATCTGATTTCTGATGAATTTTGAGCCATTGTTATTCGGTTTTAGCAGGTTCTTGTACTTTGTTTCTTTTTCTTGTGGTGTAGGCTACACCATGTTTGTCTAATTTTACAACTAAACTACGAATTACACGCTCGTCGCGTTTGTAGGCAGTTGTAAGTTTGTCAACAAACTCTCCTTCTGCTTTGAACTCATAAAGGAAATAAAATCCGGTGTTTTTCTTTTGAATAGAATATGCAAGTTTTTTCAAACCCCAATTTTCTTTGTTCACAATTTCACCGCCATTATCCTTTATAAGCTGCTCATACTTCTCAACCGATTCCTTTACCTGAATGTCAGATAAAACGGGAGTTAAAATGAAAACGGTTTCATACTGATTAATCATACAGCTTTAATTTTAAATAATGTTAATAAATGTTAATTTTTTTGAGGTGCAAAAATAGTGTTTTTTATTTATACTCCAAACCTTTTAAGTGTTTTTATTTATACTTTTTTACTCGTTAATTCGTTTACTTGTTATCAAAAAAACAACAAACCAAAATTAATTTACAATTTATAATTTACAATTTAAAATTATTTTGTACTTTTGCCCACCTTTTATTATTATGAAATTGAAAAAAATAGCATATATACTCGTAATTCTGTTGGCATTTTCGTGTCAAAGTAAATACCAAAAATTGTTAAAATCAAACGATTACGAAAAACAATTTGAAGCGGCAGTTGCTTTGTTTGAACAAAAACAATATTTTAAATCCCAAACTCTTTTTGAGCAATTGATGCCGGTATATCGCCTAGCTGAAAAAGGCGAATTGGTTACGTATTATTTGGCAAAATCGTATTATGCTGAAAAAGACTACCTTATGGCTGCGTATTATTTCGAGCGTTTGGCAATGTCGCACCCGTATAGTGAATATTTTGAAGAGGCTCTGTTTTTAATTGCAATGTCGTATGCACACAATTCGCCTGCGTATTCGCTCGACCAAACGTACACCAAAAAGTCTATCAGCGCGTTTTATACCTATATAAATAAGTTCCCTAACGGGAAATTTATAAAAGAAAGCAACGAGAATTTGCGCATTATGCGCGGAAAATTGGAACAAAAAGCATACAGCATAAGCAAACAATATCACTCGCTTTCGCATTACAGGGCGGCGGTAATTTCGTTGAAAAATACATTGCGGGAATTTCCCGATATTGCGCAGCGTGAAGAAATTCTGTATTTGATAGTTGATGCCTCGTATAATTTGGCGCTGCACAGCGTGGAAGGTAAAAAAGAAGACCGTATAGAAATGGCGAAAAGCGATTATCAGGCGTATGTAGAAGAATTTCCAAGCGGAAAATGGATAAAAGACGTACAGCGAATTTACAGCCAATTACAAAAAATGAAAGTCAACTGAAAATAATTTAAAGATTTAAGAATTTAAACCTCGTTAACTTGTCAACTTGTTAACTCGTCAACTAAAAAACTAAAAATTATGGATTACAAAAAAACAAAAGCCTCGAATACCACCATTACGCGCAATATGGCTGAACTTGAAGTGGGAACAGGAAGTCTGTATGAAACAATTGCAATTGTTGCAAAACGTGCCGACCAAATTGAAACCGATTTGAAAAAAGAATTAGATGCGAAATTGGAAGAATTTGCGTCGGTTAACGATAATTTGGAAGAAATATTTGAAAATAGAGAACAAATAGAAATTTCACGCTATTACGAACGTCTTCCAAATCCGGCTTTGATAGCGTTGGAAGAATTTATGGATAAACAAATTTACTATCGTCGTCCGACTGAGGAGGCGGTGTAATGTTCTATCGTTCCCGTCATTCCTGCGAAGGCAGGAATCTCATATCAATTGACAGGGGATTCCTGCCTTCGCAGGAATGACGGAAAATGTAAACGTTTGTAGAAAATTGAACAATGTTACAGGGTAAAAAAATAATATTAGGAATTACGGGAGGCATTGCTGCTTATAAAGCGGCAATGCTTACTCGTTTATTAATCAAGCATGGTGCCGATGTGAAAATTGTGATGACACCACTTGCAAAAGAATTTATTACCCCCGTAACGCTCGCCACGTTGAGCAAACATACCGTTTTATGCGATTTTTTCAATTACGACAATGGCGAATGGAATAGCCATGTTGATTTGGGTTTGTGGGCAGATGTATTTTTAGTTGCACCTTGCACCGCCAATACATTGGGAAAAATGGCGCACGGCATTGCCGATAATTTATTGCTTACCACCTATCTTTCAATGCGTTGCCCTGTCGTTTTAGCTCCGGCAATGGATTTTGATATGTACAAACACCCTGCTGTTCAGCACAATATTGCAACGCTCAAAAGTTACGGAAATCTATTTATAGAACCCGATTCGGGCGAATTAGCAAGCGGGCTTGAAGGTAAAGGGCGCATGGCAGAGCCGCAAGCAATCGTTGACTTTCTCGCTGATTTTTTCACACAAAATCAAGCCTTAAAAAAAAAACAATAGTTGTAACTGCCGGACCAACCTATGAAGCACTCGACCCTGTGCGGTTTATAGGCAATCACTCCACCGGAAAAATGGGCTATGCCATAGCTTTGGAAGCTGCAAAGCAAGGTGCACAGGTAATTTTAGTGAGCGGTCCCACACAATTAACGATTTCGCACCCCAATATTTCGCTGCACAGAGTGCAATCGGCACAAGAAATGTATGAAAAAGTGTCGGAATTTTTCCCCACTGCCGATGCTGCAATTTTGAGCGCAGCTGTTGCCGATTTTACACCAAAAATTGTGCATAATCAAAAAATAAAAGAAAAGCAACAGTCGTTACATATAGAGTTGCAACCAACCGTTGATATTGCCAAAGAAATAGGGAAAACAAAACAAGCGCATCAAAAAATTATAGGATTTGCGCTTGAAACTCACAACGAAATAGAACACGCTTTGGGAAAAATGCAACGCAAAAATTTTGATTGCATTGTGCTTAATTCCTTAGCCGACAAAGGCGCAGGATTTGGCTACGATACTAATAAAGTAACTATTTTGCATAAAAACGGTAAGGTTGATAATTATGAATTAAAATCGAAAAGTGAGGTTGCGAATGATATTTTGTGTACATTAGCGGAACTTTTTAATGGATAGTTGAGAGTTAAGAATTATGAGGAATAAAAACGGAATAAAAAAAACACTGTTCATATTTGTAATGTGTTTAACACACAGTTTTTGTTTTGCTCAAACGAAAAACAGCATACCACTCAAAAACCAATGTGTTATTGACACTGTGTTAAAGTATGGGCAAAAGATTTCGCCGACTTATCAGAAAGCCGTATGTACAGAGTTGGTTATTAAAATTATTGAAAAATTTTACGTTTTAGATAAAACAGACAAAAGTCGTATTCGCATTATTACAAATCAAGATATTCCTACACTGTTGAATAATAACTCATCTATAACCAAAGGTGTTTATTATGCGCTGACAACCAAAGGAATTGGTATTCCAATAGACAATTTGCAGGAAGTTTTAGCGGGTGATTTTGTGCAGTTTTGGACAGATACACAAAGCTGGGGGCATTGTGGAATTGTAAAAAGTATTGATTACGAAACTAATACAATGCTGTTATATTCATCTTTTCCTACAACCAATGGCTATGGCGTACAAAATTTCAATATCCCCCAATATTGCTGGTTTGTACGGTTGAAATAATGATAAATTTGAAAATAAAAAAACTAAAAACAATGAAAAAATATTTTTGCCTTACACTATTAATTATAGCAACAATTTTCTCAGCCCAAGCCCAAGAATTACGTTGCCGAGTAAACGTACAATTTACCGATATTCCCGACGTGAATAAAGATTTGTTTACCAATTTTAAGCAAACGGTGGAGCAGTTTATGAACAACACCGTGTGGACAGACCAAACATTTACCGAACGGGAAAAAATTGATATGGTGTTGAATATCAAAATCAACAAAATGAATTCCACCAATAATTTCAATGCCACGTTTCAGGTGCAATCGAGCCGACCGGTGTTTGGGTCGTCGTACACTACCACGTTGTTCAATTATGTTGATGCCCGTATGAATTTTACGTTTGAGGAAAATCAGAAGATTGAAGTAACCGAAACTTCGTTTTTGTCGAATTTATCGTCAACGCTGTCGTATTTTGCCAATATTGTTATAGGTCTTGATTTTGATACATTTGCGCAAAATGGCGGAACGGCGTATTACCAAAAAGCGCAAACCATAGCGAGTACAACTTCGTCGTCGGGCGAGGCATCGTGGAGTTCAAAAGATAGCGAGGGAAAATATTGGTTGGTTGAAAATCTTTTAAATTCGAGTTACAGTGGTTTTCGTCGGGCAATGTATATTTATCACCGTTTGGGGCTTGATGTGATGTCGGAACGAGTAGGAGAGGGACGTAAGCAAATTATTAAGGCTTTGCAAGAATTGGAAAGTGTATACGCAATTCGCCCGAGTGCAATGTTGCTCACGGTGTTTTTCTATGCAAAAAAAGACGAAATAATTCAAATATTTTCGGAAGCTCCACCTGAAGAAAAACAACAGGTTTTGGCATTGGTTAAAAAATTAAATCCGGCGAATGCGGCGGTGTATGACTCGAAATTGAAGTAAAATTTTTGTCTGAATCTTATGCTCAGCCGCCTACACATTTCAAATTACGCCTTAATTGATTTTTTGGACATTTCGTTCAAAGAAGGTTTATCGTCTATTACCGGCGAAACCGGTGCGGGAAAATCAATTATTTTAGGTGCTCTTTCGCTCCTGCTTGGCAAACGCTGCGATACGAATGTACTGAAAAATAAAGACCAAAAAAGTATTGTTGAGGCAGAATTTGTGTTAGACGAAATGCAATTTGCCGCAATTTTTGAAAAACACGATGCCGATTTCGACGCGCATACAATTATTCGCCGTGAAATTACGCCGCAAGGAAAATCACGAGCGTTTATCAACGATACGCCGGTGGGTTTGCAGGCGTTGAAAGAAATAGGCGAATTGTTGTTTGACATTCATTCGCAACATCAAAATTTGTTTTTGAAAGAGGCTACGTTTCAGTGTCAAGTGGTTGATGCGGCGGCAAATAACGATGCGGAATTGCAGAATTATGCACAAAGTTATGCCGCTATGCAGCAGAAATTGCGTGAGTTGAACGAATTCAAACAAATGCTGGCAAAAAATTCTGCCGACCGCTCGTATTTTGAATTTCGTTTGCAGGAATTAACGCAGGCGAAATTACAGCACGACAATGAATTACAGGAATTGGAAGAAGAATGTGCTTTGCTCGAAAACAGTGAAGAAATAAAACAACTTTTGGCGCAAGCCGAAGAAATTTTCAACGGCGAAACTGCGTGTTTGCCGCAATTGAAACAATTAAGCTCAGGATTTGAGAAAAAATCGCAATTGGGAGCAACCTTTCAAGAATTTGCTACACGCTTGCAACAATCCTATATAGAATTGCAAGATATTGCCGCCGAAATCAGTTCCTACAACGCAAAAATGGATTTCGACAGTTCCCGTTTGGCGGAATTGCAAACTCGAATAGATGTGTTGCAAAATTTATTACATAAATATAATTGTACCACAATTGCTGAACTGAAAGCCGAACAGCAGCGTTTGCAAACGCTTGTAGATAGTATTTCAAATGCCGCAACGGATAGCGAAGAACTTGAAAAAGCCTATGAAGCGCAGAAAAAAGCAACATGGCGCATTGCCGAAACTGTCCGCAACAATCGCAAAAAGGCAATTAAAACTATTGTACCGCAAGTAACGGCAACGTTGCAAAAACTCGGAATGCCCTCGGTGGCATTTGCCATAGAATTAGAGCCTTTGCAGGAATTGCAGGCAAACGGTGCCGATGCGGTGCGAATGCTCTTTTCGGCAAATAAAAATATTGCCCCGCAATGGCTTGGCGAAATCAGTTCGGGTGGCGAACTTTCGCGTGTAATGCTCTGTTTAAAAGCAATTTTAGCGCAAGCAAAATCTATTCGCACTATTGTGTTCGACGAAATAGACACCGGCGTTTCGGGCGAAATTGCTGAGCAAATGGGCGAAATTATGAAAGAAATGGCGAAAAATTTGCAAGTGATAGTGATTACGCATTTGCCGCAAATTGCCGCACAAGGCAGCGTACAATTTAAAGTTTTCAAAACCGAAACCGCCGAAACTACCACTACAAATATTGCCGAACTCACAAAGGAGCAACGTATAGAAGAAATTGCCAAAATGATGAGCGGCAAGCAAGTGAGCGAGGCGGCGGTGCTTAATGCTAAGCATTTGTTGGGGGTAACTGAATAAAGTTACGATTGGCAAATTAAAAAAATTACAATTTTATTGACAATTAACAAATTAGTGTGTATCTTTGTCATTCATTCAATAATTTGGAAATTATGAACTCAGTAGCAACAGAAATAGATGTAACTAATGAAACATATAGTGAATTTGTGCAAGATGTTTCAGGAACTTGGCACGATTTTACCGATGTGAATAATAGAGCATTAGATAAAATGTCGGAACATTATGGAGTAGATATGCGTCCTTTGGTTGCCAAATTTTCTAAATATAAAACCTGGGAAGTATGAGCTACACAGTAGTGATGTCAGACAAGGCGAATAGGGATTATGACAACTATATTGATTACATTCTATATGATTGCGATGCGCCGCTCACAGCTGCCAAACACTATGCCGGAATAAAAGACGTTATAAAGGATTTATCTGAAAATCCGTATATGTATGCTGTAAAATCAAGCATATCGTTCTTGCAATACGGCTTACATGTACGCAGAGCGAATTTCAAAAAAATGGCAATCTTATACACCATACACGGCAATATTGTATATGTCCACCGCATTATAGCAGCAAGTATGATAATTGATTAATAACCCAAAACATATAACCATGAAAAAACTAACAACAATTCTATTCGGTTTATTTTTAGCCCTCAGTGCATTGGCACAAAACACAAACACAACTGATACCGGTGTTGTAATAAATGGTGTGAAATGGGCAACTCGCAACGTTGATGCCTTTGGTACGTTTGTCGACACACCCGAAAGTACAGGTATGTTTTACCAATGGAATCGCCCCAAAGCGTGGAATACGACTGATGTCGAAGTAACTGGTTGGGATGCTACCGTTCCCGCAGGTACAATATGGGAAAAGGCAAACGACCCCAGCCCCAAAGGCTGGCGAGTTCCTACCAAAGAGGAACAACAATCTTTGTTTGATGTCGAAAAAGTAACTAACGAATGGACTACTCAAAACGGCATAACCGGACGTAAATTTATTGACAAAGCCACCGGAAACTCTCTTTTTCTTCCGGCAGCAGGCAACCGTTTCTACAGTCCCGGTGCACTCGGCTACGCAGGCATGCGCGGCTACTATTGGAGCAGTACGCCCTACGAGACGATTGGGACGGGTGCTTACGGC
>WQTX01000035.1 GCA_009786075.1 Bacteroidota bacterium
GTTTATTGAATATATTTGCTTCGGTTTGGATTACAGACAACAAAAAATTAAAAATAACCGTTTATTATTGCTCGTAAACTAATGGTTGTGCAACAAGCACGGCACGTCCGCGCGAGCGAAGGACACGGATTTATCATCTTACTAAATCTGCAATATAATCTGCAATTTTTACATAAACTTCTTCTTTGCTGTTTTCATCCATTTTACTTAATGGAATAATAGGATTATTAACAGCTTGAAATTTTGATAAATTTTCGTCTTTTGAGAATCTGCAAGGTTTTAAAACTACGGGTAAAATCAACTTCCCTTTTTCTTCCGCCGATTTCAATAATGGTGGCAATTCATTATCAACAATAAAATCTGATGCTAAAAAATCTGCACTGATTAATAATATTGCCGCAACTGATTCTTCAAGAGCTTTTTCAATTTGCTCTTTCCATTTTTCCCCTGCTTTTATTTTTGTATCAGACCATACATTAATTAATCCTTTCTTTTCAAATGGCTTTAAGTGTATTTTTAGTCTTTCTAAATATTCAACATCAACATGGCTGTAACTTAAAAAAACCATAGGTTTTTTCACTGATTTTGTAACTTTTTTTGTAATGAAGTCGTTAATATTGTCTTTCCTTAAAAATCTTATCACGGGAGAGTATAAGCTATCAGTTAGCCTTTCTCTATCATAGACTAAGATAAACTCGCTCATTCTTATGTTATGAGGTATTATTTCATTTTTTTGGGCTATTACCACAGTCGGTTTCCCAAGCAATTTTACAATTCCTAATTCATACATTACATTAGGATTGTTTCCTGAAATATCTGCAATAACTAAATCTGCTTTTTCAATTTGTTCTATGAAAATATCCATAGCATCACTGTTGGGCGAAAATATATCATCAAAATGAATAAATTGATTATTGGTTTTAACAACAGCATCTTGTATTATGTTTGAAATATCTGTAAACTCTTGATTAAAAGGGATTAATAAAAGTACTTTCATAGCCTACTAATTTTATTTGTTTTGTCATTCTTGTTCGCTTGTATTACCTATGCATTGTCGATATATGCAACTTATATCAACTGCAAATCATGCAACCTCTTATAAGCCCCATTTCGCGCCACAAGTTCCGTATGCGTACCCTGTTCCACCACGCGCCCTTCGTTGAGCACCACAATTTGGTCGGCATTTTTAATGGTTGAAAGGCGGTGGGCTATGATGAGCGATGTGCGGTCTTTCATTAGATTTTCCAAGGCATCTTGTACCAAACGTTCGCTGTGGGTGTCGAGTGCCGAAGTGGCTTCGTCGAGAATAAGAATTTGCGGATTTTTCATAATTGCCCGTGCTATGCACAAACGCTGACGTTGCCCGCCCGAAAGTTTTCCGCCTTGGTCGCCTATGTTGCTTTGATAGCCGTCGGCGGTTTCCATTATAAAATCGTGCGCATTGGCAAGTCGTGCGGCTTCTTCCACTTTTGCAGGGTCGGGGTTTTCTATGCCAAAGGCTATGTTGTTGAAAAAACTATCGTTAAACAAAATTGATTCTTGCGGCACAATGCCGAGCAAACCTCGCAAATCGGCTAATTTATAGTCTTTTATAGAAGTGCCGTCAATCAAAATATCGCCTTGGGTAACTTCGTAGAAACGAGGCAAAAGGTTTGCCACCGTAGTTTTTCCACTGCCCGACTGCCCTACAAGCGCTACCGATTTTCCTTTTTCCAAACGTAAATTAAAATCGTTCAACACAATTTTTTCGCTATTGTACGAGAATGTAATGTGGTTAAAATCAACTGCTTGATTGAACGAAGTGATAGGTTTTGCATTGGGCGCATCAACAATACTTGCTTCGGCATCTAAAATCATTCTAATTCTATCAACACTTGCTGCGCCTTTTTTTATACCGTAAAATGCTCCTGCAAAGGCTTTTGCAGGCGAAACTATAAGCGTAAATGCCAGCAAATAGGCAATGAATCTTTCGGCACTCAAATCGCCGTTACCTCCCAATACTAAATTACCGCCATAGTAAATGGCAAAAGAAAGCGAAATAAACGTGAGTGTTTCGGTTAGTGGGTGCGAAAGCGATTGACGACGATTGGAACGGTTCATGTTGCGGTAATATTCCTGATTATTGTGCTGAAAACGAGCATACATTTGTTTTTCGCCATGAAACACGTTTATAATTTTCATTCCCGACAAAGTTTCGTCGATAAACACCAAAATATCGCCTTGTAATTTTTGCGCCACGCTCGAAACTCGTTTCAAACTTTTACCAATTTTTCCGGTAATAAAACCGGTAACAGGCAACAGAGCAAGTATAATCAAAGTCATTTTCCAACTGATAAGCAAAATACCGGTAAGGTAAATTGCAATATAAAGCGGATTTTTGATAAACGCCGTAAACGACGACACCATGCTATTGCGCACTTCGGAAATATCGGCAGACATACGCGCCATAATATCGCCTTTGCGTTCGTTTGAGAAATAAAACACCGGCAATTCGAGTATTTTTTTAAACGTTTGCGCATAAATATCGCGCGGCACACCGTTTACCACCGGAATATTAAAATAACTCGACAGAAATTCAAAAATACTTTTCAAAAGCGTGATGCCGACTATAAATCCGCAAATTACAAGCAACGTAGCCGATTGTCCGTAATTGGCAATAATTTCCGACAAAAGATAATTACAATTGTGCCCCAACGAAGCAGTAGTAAATTCAAACGGCACCGGTTCGTAAACCATTTCATTCGTGCCAAACAAAATACTCAAAAACGGAATAATAACCGCAATGGTACCAAAGGAAAAAATTGCCCCGAAAATGTTGCAAATTAGTACTAGGAATAGGTATTTTTTGTAACGGAATAGGTAGGGGAGGAGGATTACTATGTCTTTCATTTAATTTAGGTTTTTAGGTAATAGGTAATAGGTAATAGGAATTAGGATTTTAGGAATTAGGGAATAGGGGTTAGGTATTTAGTTTTGATTTTTTGTTGCGAATTAGGGAGGCTAACATTTTCATTACCTCATCATTTAAACTCGAAAGTTCGTTATATTCAGGTTCTTGCAGGAATTGCAGTTTATATGAAATGATAATTTGTGTTTCCAATTCCGACGAAGACCCCATTGCAATATCTAAAAAATGGATTAATTCTTTGTTGGAACTGCGTCCATAACCTTCAGCAATATTCGAAGGTATTGAAACAGAAGCTCTACGCATTTGACCGGTAATGCCATACATTTCTTCTTTTGGAAAAGATTTTGTATAACGGTAAACCAACAATACAAGTTGCATTGCCTTCTGCCAAACTATCAAATCCTTATGTGTTGTCATTCCTCGTCTCCTTGTTTCCTAATACCTATTACCTAAAATCCTATTTAAAACTGCTCGGTTGCCGCGTAGCTTCCAACACACTCAGCCAAAAATCGCTTTCCGTATCAATTTTTTTACGTTCGCCGCGAGCAGCGGCTTCTTCAATTGGCAGTATCGTGAATGCGTTGTTCCAATAGCCTACCAAAAAGTCGGTACGCCCTGCCATGGCAGCATGAACGGCGTTGGTGGTGAGTTGTACGCAAAATTTGCTGTCGTTGGCATTTGCCGGAATACTGCGGATTATGTAACTTGGGTCAATGTATTTTATGGCTATGGGAATATTTTTTTTCTTGAAATAATTTTTAATTTTATCACGCAAAAATATGCCAATATCGTCCGGAATTACGTTGCCCGATGCGTCTTTTTCTTTATCTTTACCATCATCGCCAAATAAATTTTGTCCGGCACCCTCGGCAACCACAATCACGGCGTGTTGTTTGTCTTTCAAGCGTCTTTCCAAATAATTCAACAAACCGGTTTTTTTTTCGTTTTCCAAATCAAAATCCTGTTCGGGCACAAGCACAATATTTACATCGGGCACTGCCATAGCCGTATAAGCGGCTATAAATCCCGAATCGCGCCCCATCAGTTTAATAAGAGCTATGCCATTTTGCGCTCCTTTTGCTTCGTTGTGAGCGTTCAAAACAATTGATTGCGCTGCGGTAAAAGCCGATTCAAATCCGAAGGATTTTGTTATATAATTTATGTCGTTGTCCACCGTTTTGGGAACGCCGGCAATAGAAATTTTGAGACCGCGTTTTTTAATTTCTTCCGATATAGCGTGTGCGCTACGCAAAGTGCCGTCGCCGCCTACGCAAAACAGAATATTGATATTATTGCTTTCGAGTGTATCAACAATAACTTCGGGCGAAACTTCGCCGCGCGAAGAACCAAGCATAGAACCGCCTTCTTTATGAATGTCGTCAACCAAATCGGGCGTAAGTTCAACAAACGGCAATGAATTTTCGGGATTCAATCCGGCAAAGCCAAATTTTACACCAAGAATTTTTTTAATTCCGTAGGCATTCCACAATTGCACCACCAAACCACGGATTACGTTGTTCAAGCCCGGACATAAACCTCCGCAGGTTACTATGGCAACCTTGGTTTTGGCGGGTTCAAAATATAAAAACTCTTTTGGACCAATTTTTTCAAACGAAATAGGCGTTTCGCCTTTTGCAATGGTTTCCATTATTTCGTTGAATGAATTAGTGTGCAATATGCGTTCGTCGTCGCCCACGAAATCGCAAATACCATCGTTTTTTTGGGTTGATAATTGCATTGGCGATTTGATTTTACATTCGCCTAATCTTGATACTGTAAAACTCATAATTATTAATTTTATTTATTGGCAAATATACGTAATTACAAATTACGAATTTGTTTTTTAATAAAAAATGGCAACCGAAATTTTCGATTGCCATTTTTATTTTCCTTGTTAACTTGTCAACTAAAAACTCGTCAACTAAAATTCTTAGTGTTTATCAGCGTCCGGACGTGGAGGACGCGGTAAAAGCGCCTTTCTCGACAGTTTGTATTTACCTTTGTCAATTCCCAAAAGTTTTACTTCTATTTCTTGACCTTCGGTAAGTTCATCGCTCACTTTTTCTACACGTTTCCAAGCAATTTCCGATACGTGCAACAAACCTTCGCGTTGTGGCATAAATTCAACAAATGCGCCAAATTCTACGATTGATTTTACTTTTGCCGTATATACCGCACCAACTTCGGGTTCTTGTGCAATACCTTTAATGTATTCTTTTGCAGCGTCCATTCCGGCTTTGTCGGCACCGCTGATTTCAACAATACCTTTGCCGTCAACTTCTTCTATGGCAATAGTAGTATTGGTACGAGCTTGCAATTCTTGAATGTTTTTACCGCCCGAACCAATAATTGCACCAATATAATCTTTGTCTATAATCAGTTTTTCAATACGTGGAGCGTGTGGTTTCAAGTCGGCACGAGGCTCGGCAATTGTATCGGTTATGCAGTTCAAAATGTGCAATCTGCCTTCTTTTGCTTGATTCAATGCTTTTTCCAAAATCTCGAACGAAAGTCCGTCAACTTTGATGTCCATTTGTGTAGCAGTAATACCGTCTTTTGTACCGGTTACTTTAAAATCCATATCGCCAAGGTGGTCTTCGTCGCCAAGAATATCGGAAAGTACGGCGAAATTTGTTCCTTTTTTCTCAGAAATCAATCCCATTGCAATACCCGAAACCGGTTTTGAAATATTCACACCTGCGTCCATCAAAGCCAATGTGCCGGCACAAACCGTAGCCATCGACGACGAACCGTTTGATTCCAAAATATCGGAAACAATACGAATTACGTAGGCATAATCAGCAGGAATAACCGCTTTCAACGCACGGTGCGCCAAATTTCCGTGTCCAATTTCACGGCGACCAACGCCACGCGCGGCTTTTGCTTCGCCCGTAGAGAATGGAGGGAAATTGTAGTGTAACAAGAAACGTGATTTTCCTTGTTCCAATACTTCGTCAATCAATTTTTCGTCGTTTTTCGTACCTAACGTTACGGTAGTCAACGATTGCGTTTCGCCGCGAGTGAACACAGCAGAACCGTGAGCCATTGGCAAATAATCAATTTCCGACCAAATCGGACGAATTTCGGTTGTTTTACGACCGTCAAGGCGTTTGCCTTCGTCAAGGATTGCACGGCGCATAGCTTCTTTTTCTACTGCGTGGTAGTATTGACCAATTAAAAATGCTTTTTCTGTGGCAACTTCTGCTCCCAATTGCTCGCAATATTCTGCTTTCACAGCTTTGAAAGCATCGCCGCGAGCGTGTTTGTTTGCATTGCACGATGCAGCTACAGCATATACTTTATCGTAAGTTTTTGCCCAAATATCTTTTTTCAATTCTTCATCGTTTTCTTCGTGGCAGTAGGTGCGTTTTTCAACTTTTCCTACTTCTTGCATCAATTCCATTTGCGCACGGCAATGAATTTTAATTTCTTCGTGAGCAACTTTAATTGCTTCAAGCATTTCTGCCTCAGAAACTTCTTTCATTTCGCCTTCCACCATCATAATATTGTCGATAGTTGCAGCAACGATAATATCAATATCGGCTTTTGCTAATTCAGAATAGGTCGGATTTATGCAATATTTACCATTAATGCGAGCCACACGCACTTCCGAAATAGGACCATTAAATGGAATATCGGAAACCGCTAAAGCTGCCGAAGCTGCCAAGCCTGCAAGTGCATCGGGCATGTCGTCGCCATCAGCCGAAATAAGTAACACGTTTACATACACTTCGGCATGATAATCGTCTGGAAACAACGGACGAAGCGCACGGTCAATCAAACGGGAAACCAATATTTCGTAATCCGAAGCGCGTCCTTCGCGGCGAGTAAAACCGCCGGGGAAACGACCTGCCGCACCAAATTTTTCTTTGTATTCTACGGTCAATGGCATAAAATCGGTGCCCGGTTTGGCATCGGCTGCGGCACACACTGTTGCCAATAACATGGTGTTACCCATTTTTACTACTACCGAACCGTCGGCTTGTTTTGCTAATTTCCCTGTTTCAATTTCAACGGTTTTTCCATTGCTCAATTGAATGTTTTTTTTAATTCCTTGTATCATTTTCTTTATTTTTTTTACTGTTTCTACCCCCCAGCCCCCTAAAGGGGGAGCTTGGCTCGGTGGTTTAATTTGTTCCGTTTCTCATTTATTCTGCTCCAACTTTCATTTCTTTTCACTTCCCCCTTTCATTTCTTTTCAACTCCCCCTTTAGGGGGCTGGGGGGTAGCTCAAAACAAAAAAAGGCAACGCACACACATTGCCTTTTTTATATATTGTAACATCATCATTCGCGAACTATTTACGAAGACCTAATTCTTTGATAAGCGAACGATATTCCTCAATGTTTTTATCTTTCAAATAATTTAACAATTGACGACGTTTACCCACCATTTTCAAAAGTGAGCGTTGTGTTACGAAATCTTTTTTGTTAATTTTTAATTTTCCTGTCAAATAATTAATTCTTTCGGTAAAAATTGCAACTTGACCTTTTGTTGAACCGGTATCTTTCTCAGATGCACCGAATTTTTTGAAAATTTCAGATTTTTTTTCTGCTGTTAAATACATACTGTATAAATTTTTCTTTCTTTTAACTTCTATAAATTTGGCTGCAAAGATAACTTTTTTTATTTACAAACAAGTATTTGTTACATTTTTTCTTCATTTTTGGAAAATGCTTGCCTTAAATATTGTGTGATTTTCACATTTACACAAAAAAACTGCCAAAAATCTAATCGAACATATTGTTAAAAAATACAATCAATTTGTTTTCGTATTTTAAAAATTGATACATTTGCAAAAAGAAAAACATACAATTATGGCACAATATTTAGACCCCAAAAACGATTTGACGTTTAAACGAGTTTTCGGCGAACACAAACACTTGTGTATGAGTTTAATAAACAGTATGTTGCCGTTAAAAAGTCCTGTTGTTGGTATTGAGTATCAAACCAACGAACTGATACCCGAATTGGCAGGCGTGTTGCGCAACACGATTGTAGATGTGCGTTGCACCGACGGCGACGGCAGGCAGTTTATTGTAGAAATGCAAATGTACTGGTCGGAAAGTTTCAAAAATCGCGTGTTGCTCAATGCCTCAAAAGCGTATGTAAAACAGTTAGACCAAACCAAAGAATTTACACTGTTGCAACCGGTGTATGCGTTGAGTTTTGTTAACACCATATTTGAGAAATCGCCCGAATACTACCATTACTACAAAATAGTAAACATAAGCGACACCGAAAAACAAATAGAAGGTTTGGAATTTGCTTTTGTGGAATTGCCAAAATACAAACCGCAGAACCGTGCCGAAAAGAAACTGCACGATTTGTGGCTGCGATTTTTGACCGAAATAAACGAAAGCACCACCGAAGTACCACAGGAATTGCGCGAAAATGAACTTGTGAGCGAAGCTGTAGAATACATGAACAGAGGAGCTTACACCAAAGAACAGCTCAATACCTACGACAAATGGAAAATTGATGCCATGACCGAATACAGCATGCAGTGCGATGCGTTGAGGAAAGGAAGAGCCGAAGAAAAATTAGAAATCGCAAAAAACTTAAAATCTCTCGGAATACCGGTTGACCAAATTGCAATAGCGACAAAATTAGCGAAAGAAGAAATAGAAAAAATATAGCTGCAAAAAGTCAAAGCAATAGTACTGCAAGAATAATCATTGCCCTATTACAAACCAAACCCCACCAAGCCTATGGTAAAACCCGCGTAGCAATACGCACTTTTTTGAACAACGCTTTATTCTCAATGAAACGAAACCTGAGAAATTTCCGAATGAACTGAGAAAAGAATAAGATTGCAAGTGTTCACGCGTTTGGCGTGAGCTATTTCGAGCTTATTTATTCTCATAGGTCATTCTCAGGTACCAAGTTTCTTTTAGGTAAGCGTTTACGAATAGTTTACGCTTTTTTTACATACTTTAACACATTTAATTAAACTCTTTAAAAACAAAATCATTATGAAAAAAACCTGTACCCAACTCGTAACAAGGGGATTAATCCCCTTGCTGACAGTGGCACTAACGCTCACAGCAACAACCGCCACCGCCCAAAGCTCCAACAACGACCACCAAGTAGTGCAACTCGCACCCCACACGCGCCACAACTGCGTGCCCGGCGAAGTGCTCGTGCAATTCAAGCCCGGTGTAACGCCTCAAATTGCCCAAACGCAATTAAAAGCCGCCGCCGTTACTTCGCCACCTACCACAGTTGATAACCTGCTTGCGCAATACGATGTGCAAGAAATTGAGCCGATTGTGAACAACGCACAAGCCGCCCCCAAACGCTACCCTGCGCCTGCCGGTGTAAAAATACTGAATGGCACGCTCTACCGCCTAAAAATAGGCGATACCGGCAACAACAAGGGGATTAATCCCCTTGCTGATATGTATGCTTTAATCGAAGAACTCAAAAAACTCCCCGAAGTAGAATTTGCCGAGCCAAATTACCTGCTTTACAGTTTGGGCAACCCTGTTGATGAACCTTTGTACAGCCAACAATGGGGCATACCCGCCGTAAAACTGCCCTCATTGTGGCAAAAAGCCACTTTGCCCAATGGGCAGCGCAAAGTAATAGCAATAATAGATACCGGCGTGGACATAGAACACCCCGACCTAAAAGAAAATATATGGACTAACGCCGGCGAAGTAGGCGGAGTGGCAAACCGCGATAACGACGGCAACGGCTACCGCAACGACCTGCACGGTTGGGATTTTGTAAACAACACGCCCAACGTGCGCGACAACAACGCCCACGGTACCCACTGCGCCGGAATAGCCGCCGCGCCTGCCAACGGTATAGGCATTACCGGCGCAAACCCCAACGCGCTCATTATGCCCCTTGCCGCCCTGCAAAGCAACGGCACAGGCGACATTGCCACTATTATAAAAGCCGTAAACTACGCCGCCCAAAACGGTGCCGATGTTATTTCTATGTCGCTCGGCACCTATGCCTATTCTATTGCTTTTGAACAAGCACTTGCTCAGGCGTACCAAACTGCGGTGTTGGTTGGTGCTGCCGGAAATGATGCTTTGGAAATTGACCCTCGTTGTTCGCCTAACAAACCACCAACAGGTGCACCAACGTTTCCCGGAGCATTTGCATTTGTACTTGGTGTGCAAGCAACCCAGCAAAATGGAAGTTTAGCAAGTTTCTCAAATTATGATTGCGATGGACCTGTTTTTTCTCAATACAGCGAGGAACAATTATACAACTACGAACTAAAAGCCCCCGGTGTAGGAATTTATTCCACCATACCCGGCGGAAATTACCGGAATATGAATGGTACTTCTATGGCTACGCCATTAGTAGCAGGCGGTGTGTCCGCATTGCTCGATAGAAAAGAATTTCCTTCGCAAGAAATGTTATGGACTACGCTTATACAATCAGCCAACGATGGCGTAGTAAATTTTGAAGCCGCTTATAGTTATGTGCCTAAGCCCGAATTGGCAATTGTAAGCATACTAACCGACGACACCGCCGAAGGCGATAGCGATATGCGCCCCGATGCAGGCGAATTATTGGAAATTTACCCAACAATTAAAAACGCAGGCGGCACGACAAGCAATATTCGTTTTTCATTGGAGTTTGCCGAATTTGAAGACCAAAGCGTGGTAGAAATAGAAAACCCAACTGCTAATTTTGGCGGCACACTTACTGCATACAGCAAAATGAAAGCCCAAAATCCTATACGCATACGCATTAAACCCGATGTGGTGGACGGTAGAAATATTTCTATGGTTCTAAAAGCGTGGTACGACGAAAATGAGGGCGAAGTTTCACAAAAATTGATTTTAAATGTAGAAAACGGCGTAGAATTAAATGGTATGATAATGGCAGATATGACCCTTTACCCCAATACGCACTACATTGTAACCGATAACTTGGCGATACCCGAAGGGGTTACTTTGACTATTAAGCCGGGTACAGTGTTGAAGTTTAAAGATAATGCGATATTATCAAGTGCAGGAAATATTTATGCAGTGGGGAAACCCGATAGTCTAATTGTATTTACAAAAACAGATTTGGGAATAGGTAACGGCAAAGTAACTGTTGGTAATACAGATATATACGGATATTGCAAAATAGAATACATTCAATTGGGTATATCTGAAAGAAGTACACAAATGTCAAATTGCATAATAACAAATAATCGAATATCAGAGGTTCGTTCAGGATACCCTAATTATAATTTAATAAAATTAAATCAGTCTAATTTTATCAATAATACAACAACGGGAGTAATGATATGGCTTAATTTTAACTCGAACCAATATTATAATAATGTTTCCAATAATATTGCAAATAGTTTAGGTCGTACTGCTTTAATGGGAGGTGGAAGCAATGGTCACTCTTACTATATGCAACAGTCAAATATTTATTCTAATTATACGACAACTTCCGGATACAGTATTTCGGCAAATAGTTCCACTCCTCAAATTATTTCTACTGATTTTCCTTGTTATTGGGGTTCTTCTGTCGAAAATATTGCTCGTAAGAATATATTTGATTTTAAAACACCTAACAGTGGTGTTTTCGGACAAATTGATTTGTCAAATATGCGAACCCGCCCTTACGCCGAAGCCCACGGCATAGTATGGAAAGTAGTAGTAAACGGCTACGATGCGCAAGATGAATTTGAGCAATTGCCGCCTTTGGGTGTGGGCAAACATAAATTTGAGGTGTATTTTAACCGCCCCATGAATAAAGCCGTTACGCCTATGGTGGCTATGGGTGTGCGTCCGCCTTATACGCAAAACGCCATTGGCGAAGATGGCGCGTGGAACGCTGCCGGCGATGTTTACACCGCCTACTTTACCGTAAAAGCGGCAAGTGCCACCGACGGGCTTAACCGCATATACGTGGCAAATGCCCAAGATAATGAGTTTTTTGAAATTCCTTACGAAAATCAGCGTTTCAATGTGTTGGTGCAGTCTGCCGGTTCGTTGAGTTCGGGTTTTGCGGCTACTGCCGGTTTGGGTTTGGTAAATTTGGAATGGGAAGCACCGGAGGAATATTTCGACGATTTGCTCGGCTATAACATGTACCGCACCACGTACAATAAAAATACGGGGCAATACAGCGATACCACAATGATAAATCAAACCCTGCTTTTCGACCCTAAATATACCGATTTCGATGTGGTGCCGGGCACTACCTATAATTACATGTATAAAGTAATGCGCACCAGCTTAACGGAAAACAATTATTCCCGCTCCGTGTCAGCCGTGCCCTTCACTGCCGCAAAAGGCGATAGCAACGGTTCGTTGAAAATAGATGTGGCAGATATTGTAACCACCGTAGCCTACATTATGGGGCAAAATCCGCAACCGTTTATTTTCGAGGCTGCCGACGTTAATTCCGATGGGGTAATTGATGTGCTCGATGTGGTTGGCACGGTTACTCTTATTCTTAATCCCGAGTTGCAAAATAAGAGCATCAACACCGTTACGGCGGAATATACTGTTGAAAACGGAATTTTATATGTAGAAAGTTCCGAAGCCTTGGGCGGCGTGCAGTGTGTTATAAAAATCAGCCGCACAGCGGCAAATATTAAAGCATTGGCGGCATTAGAGGGTTTTGAGCAAGCAAGCCAATGGTTAGACGACAACACATTTATGTTCCTTTCGTTCAGTATGAGCGGCAAAGTAATTCCTGTGGGCAAACAAGCCTTGTTGCAAATTGGCGAAAATGCCGAAATTACAAGCCTCGTACTTGCCGACACACGCGGCGGCAACGTAAATGTAGAAAACGCTCCCGAAGGCGGCGACACACCCACAAGCATTGCCGTAAACGTGCGCACACCGTTAAAACTCTATCCTAATCCGTTCAACTCATCGCTACGCATACAGTTTTATTTAGAAAATACCGACAATCAAAAAGTCGATATAATTTTCACAGACCTAAGCGGACGAATAATAGAACAAGCAAGCGCAATACTAACCGGCGGCAGCTACGAAATAGAATGGACACCCAAAACGAAACTCAACACGGGCGTGTACATTTGCAAAATTCGTGTGAATGGTCGGGAGATTGCGAGCGAACGGGTTTTGTATAATGAATAATGATTAATAGACATTCCATTTCTTTGAGAAATGGAATGTCTTGATAAAAATGGTTGAAAACCATTCATAACCCAGCCCAATGGCAACACCTTGGGTAATATAAAACAATACCAAACAACGCCCTGTAAAGGGCAACATAAAAAATATTTTGCCTTTTCAAGGCGTTGTTCGGATTTTCGCTGATTTCCCCAAGGCGTTGCCGTTGGGCTGGGCTATACTGCACCTTCGGTGCGCAGGTGCATAGCACCGAAATATTAAAAATTGATTTTCAAAAATAGTATCTATGAAAAAATACCTAATCTTAACCCTCTTATGTGCGCAAAGCCTCATACTTTCCGCACAAAACACAATGAAAATCGGCAGTTACAACGTAACGCCCAACGAAGAATTTACCGTAAGCGTAGAAGTAAACAACGCCACACCTTTCGTAGCCTTTCAAGTCGATATTCCCCTGTCCGAAGAATTGACATACATAAGCGGTTCGGCAGCATTGAACGCCGCTCGTGCCAACGGACATTTATTCAGCGCAACCCTGCAAAAAGACGGTTCATTGCGCTTGATAACCTATTCAATTGGCAATACGCCGTTTGTAGGAAATTCCGGTACGCTTGTAACTTTCAAATTGAAAGCAGGTAAAGAGGCAGGCGATTATGCGCTTGTGCTCACAAATGCCGTGCTTGGCAACGACCAATCGGAAAATACGCTTACCGAAGCGCAAAACGGAAACGTAAAACTTGTGGCACCTCGTATTTCGCTTTCTGCCGAAAGTTTGAATTTCAATCGTGTTGCCTTGCAAAGTTCCGCCAATCAAAGCGTTACAATTACAAACGTTGGGAATAGCAATTTGATTATCAACAATTTGGCATTCGATAATGCGCAATTTTCCGTTACCGAAACCTTGCCTATAACCATTCCGCCGCAAAGCAATAAAAGCATTGCAGTGAAATTTGCGCCAACGGTAAAAGGCACAATCAGTAAAAAATTGTACATCACAAGCAACGACCCCGAACAATCGTCGCACGAAATTACGCTCAACGCCATTGCCTACGCCGTGAACGAATTGCGCGAGGGCAGTTTGAATGCCGCTTCGCAATCCACGCAAACACTGGAATTTACCATTAATAATATGGAAGCGTTCAGCGGCTTTCAGTTCGACATAAAACTGCCTGCGCCAATGACTTATGTTGCCGGTTCTGCAAAATTATTCCGCCACAACGGACACACGGTATCGGTAAGTAAAATCGACGAGCAAAACCTGCGAGTGCTGGCATTTTCCATAAGCAACGCCGCTTTTTCTGCCGCCGACGGCAAAGTGTTGAGTATGGATTTTTTCATAGAAGGCAATGCCGGAACCTATCAACTGCCGCTGAGCAACGTAATGATTGTGGACAATGCGGCGGAAAATATACTTTCGGCATCATACGCTGGAACATTGCAAATTACGGCGGCAACACTTACGGCTGCGGCAACTGTCAATTTCGGCGAAGTTTCAATTTTAGACAGCAAAGAAATTGATTACAGAATTTCAAACACAGGCTTACAACCCTTGGTAATCGACCGGTTTTTGTTTTCAAATCCGAGTTTTTCAACTGCGCAAACTTTACCGCTCACAATTCCGGCAGGCGCACATACCGATGTAAAACTCTCGTTTCACAAAAACGCCAAAAGCGCGGAAACTTGCAGTTTAGAAATTTTCAGTAACGACCCTGCAAAAAATCCTTTTATCGTGGCTCTTTCGGCAAGCACCTACGTGCCGAATGTGCTAAAAGTGCAATCACAAATAATTGGCTCTGACGAAAAAACTGCGGAAATTTCCGTAGAAATCGAAAACGAAGAACCAATCGTAGCCCTGCAATGCGAACTGAAATTTCCGGCAGGTTTAACGCCCGATATTGAAAATATCACACTTTCCAACCGCGCACCCGACCACACTGTGGCGGCAATGCAGTTAAATGAAAACACGCTTCGGGTGTTAATTTACAGCATTTCGCAAACACCTTTTTCGGGTAAATCGGGTGTGGTGTTCACAATTCCGTTTGCAATCGAAACTCCTTTGGCACTTGGCGAATACGCCATAGAATTAAGCGAAATTTTACTTGCCAATACAAAATCGGAAAATGTGTTATGGGATTTTGAAAACGGTATTTTGGAAATTGACACACCTTGTGCTCATGTGTGGGGCGAATGGACAGTAACAAAACCGGCAACCTGTGAGGAAGAAGGCGAAGAAACCCGTGTGTGCGAAAACAATACCCGACACACGCAAAAACAGCCGCTTGCAAAACTTACGGAACACGCTTACGGCGAATGGAGCGATTGGGTAATCATAACAGAAGCCACCTGCGAAAAAGCCGGCTCACAAAAACGCGCAAGAATTTGCACGCTCAATAGCGAAGTAATTGACTCTGTAACAGAAGTAATTCCCCAACTCGCCCACTCATGGCGATGGCGCATAAACCCCAACAACCTCGATGAAGAAATAGAATATTGTTCCGTGTGCGGCAAAAAATCGGGAAAAACACGTCCGATTACAGCAGTAGAGACGTTGCCTGCAACGTCTTTGCAAGTGTACCCCAATCCAACCACCGGACAATTGACGATTTCCGGCGTAGAGACGGATAATTATCCGTCTCTACAATCACAAACCGTTGAAATTTACGATAACACCGGTCGTCTCGTAGGGGCGAACCTGCGTGTTCGCCCAAATAACACAATTAACATTTCGCATTTGCCCAATGGCGTGTATTTTGTGCACGTAAATGGACAAAGAGTGAAGGTAATTAAGAATTAATCAGCAAGGGAATTATTTCCTTATCGAAAAACAAAAACCAAAGCCGGGTAAATTTTTATTCGGCTTTGGTGGTTTTATGGAGTGGTTGTATTTAATAGTTGAATCTGGGTTGATTACAAATATTGCGCTATTGTATAATTATTCCCTATGTAGCGAATGAGATATATTGTTTCTTCATTCTTTTTGTATTTCGTAAAAAATACATACCACGATGTGTTTTTGTTTTTTCTAAAAACCGCATATTCCATGTTTTTCCCATATTTATAGAAATAGCGGGGTGCGGGTTTGTGTAGTTTTGTCGGCAGATTAGCTGTAATATCATCATACAATTCAATTACATATTTTGAAGATGTCTCGCCAAACGAAAAATATTCTTTCTCGTAAAGAATTATTGTAAGGTCTTCTAAATATTCGAGAACTTCGGGTAGGAGTATTACTTGCATTTGCTTGCGTATTTTTTATCTACATTCTCTAAAACTACAACTAATTTTTTTCTAAATTCTTCAGCAGGCAACGCTCTGTAAAAATCCTCATCAGGCTCTAAAAATTCTTGTCTTCGGGGAGTTGTTGTATAGGTAAGATAAAACATATTTCCACCTCGTTCTATACAAATTTCCTCGTTAAGCGCCATATCAAAAAATTTCTCTTGATTGGCGGCAAACTCCTTGCTATTTACTAATGTCATATCTTTTGTTTAAAATTTTCTATTGCAAATATACAACTTTTTCATGTAAACCAATATATTGGAATTTCAAAGTCTTTTAATATATTTGCGAAAATTTAAAATACGACTCGTATGTCAAAGCGCATTCTTTCGTTCATCGTTGTACTATGCTTAGTAGGAATAATTGTATTTATTTTCATTCGTTTGAAACAAAGTAATCAAACGTTTGAAAATTTGGCGTTTGAAACCGTTCCCCACAATGCGGTGGCGCTTATTGATGTGAAAAAAATAAGTTCGCTCGAACAGTTTGCCACTAATAATATGTGGCGGAGTTTTGCCTCATCGCCACTATTTACGCCTATGCACACGGTTGCTACGCTTACGCAAACTGCCTTAAAAAACGAAGTGCAACGTAAAAATTTCGCAAACAATTCGCTGATTATTTCTTTTATGGAATGTAAAGAGGGTACGCAGGAGTACATTGTTTCGGTTCCGCTTGTGTCGTCCGAACAAATCAATCAAACTCATGAATTATTGCAAAATTTGTTTAGCGATTGCCAAAAAGTAGGGTATTCGTTTGACTATAATACGCAGATTTATAGTTTTGAAAATGCTGCAAAAAAACGCCGTTGCTCGTATGCTGTTTTTAAAAACACGTTGATTATCAGCCCTTCGCACATATTGGTGGAGGCGGCAATTAAAAGCTGCAAAGAGCAGCATAATATTCTTGGCATAGAAGATTTCAAAAAAATCAGAAAAACTGCGGGTAAACAAACGTTGGCAAATATTTACATAAATTTGAACAAAGTAACGCAACTGTTTATGCCGCTGCAAACAAAACCTTACGGTTCGTGGACTGAATTTGATGTGAGTTTGCGCAGCAATGCTATTTCGTTAAACGGATTTTCGTTGAGCAACATTACGGCAGATTTTTTGTCGGTTTTCAGAGCGCAAATGCCGGTGAAATTGCAGCTTTCTTCTATTCTTCCTGCTAATATCAGCTATTTTAAAGTGTGGGGATTGAGCGATGTGAAACAATTCCGCGCGAATTATGAAAATTTTTTGACGCAAAATAAAAAATTTGAAGACTATACTAAAAATTTGAATATTCTTAATAATACATACGGAGGTAGCAACATTGTGCAGAATATGTATAGTTTTATTGATTCGGAAATAGCATTTGCGTGTGGTGCACCATACGAAGCCAATGAAAATGGCGATAATTATGCAATTATTAAAACCATAAGTCAATCGCAGGTTGAAGGGTGGATTGAAAAATTGTTACAAGAATATCCTACGCATCGAAATCCAGGTTCTTCACAAACAACACAATTCACGCTCGATAATAAAGCCATATACACAATACAAGGTATTCCGGTAGATTTTGTACAAGCTTTATGGGGTGAATTATTCGCAGGTGTCAGATTTCGACATTTGACTTTTATTAATAATTATATGGTTTTTGCCGATTCTAAAACGGCGTTGGAAAAGCTCATTACCGCCTACGAACTCAAAAAAGTGCTGGCAAATGATATGGAATTTAAGAAATTTCAAAATAGCGTGTTGCCCACATTTACCTATTACGAATATGCCGCGATGGGCAAAACCGGCAATGCGCATACGCCTTTGCGGCAAATTCAATCCGAAGAATTGGGGATTGCGCAACGGAGCAATGCCGCAGCATTTCAAATAATGGCGCAAGACGGAATGTTTTACAATAATATATATATAAATTTTGCGGAAGCGGGCAGCACTGCCAAAACATCAACAGCCGATAACATTGTGTGGGAAAGCGTGTTAGATGCCGAAATTGCCACGCAGCCGCAGATTTTTGAAATACAGCCGGGTGAATTTGGAATTTTGGTGCAGGACGAAAAAAATACCTTGTACATGCTCAACAGTGCCGGCAAAATTCAGTGGAAAAAATCTTTGCAAGAGTCGCTGATAAGTCCGCTATTTCAAGTAGATTATTTCAAAAACGGTAAATACCAATATCTTGCCAATTCGGCGAATTATGTGTATTGTATCGACCGTTTAGGGAATTTTGTGGAAAATTATCCGCATAAATTGGAGGATACCAGTTCGGTGGCAATGTCGGTTTTTGATTACGAAAAAACTAAGGAATATCGTTTGTTTGTGCCATGCGGCAAAAAATTGTATTTATACAATATAAAGATGCAAAAAAACAAAGAATGGGCATGGAACGAGTGCGAAAGCGACATAGTGGCACCGGTGCAGCATTTTGTAAATGCCGGGAAAGATTATATTGTGTGTGCCGACCAGCGTAATGTATATTTGCTCAATCGCAAAGGCGAGTTGCGGGCAAAAGCAAACGAGCAATTTGAAAAATCGCCGCAAACGCCTTGGTATTATCAACGCAAAACACAGATGATTGTAACAACTGATGTTAATGCAAGTATAAAAGCAATGGATTTTGGAGGAAAAGTACACACATTGCAAAAAGACAGTCTTCCAAAAAATCACTACTTTTTGTATTCGCCGGCAAACGATGAATATGCGCTGATAGCTAATAAAAAATGTACATTCTATACCTCGCAAATGGTACCGATAAGTATTCATGAACTTGGTTTCGCTGTGGAAATTACGCCGCATATTGTGAAAAATATACAATTTTTAGTGGGAATTGTTGATAAATCAAATAAATTACTTTACTTTTGTAATATAAAAGACGGTTTGACAGCCAATACTTTACAAGGAAAAACCGAATTTACAAGCGGCAAATTACAGAAAAATCAACCAAAAACCACTATTATTATAGGTACTAACGGAAATACGATTACGAATTATGTAGCCCCCTAAATCCCCCCTCAAGGGGGACTTGCTGAAGCAATAGTGAATATTTTCAATAACCCTTAAACGTCCCTATTCTTTATTAAAAGATGAAATAACAAAATAGAAACAGTATAAATGATTAAACCACAGCTCAAAAAGTCCCCCTTGAGGGGGATTTAGGGGGCTTTAAATTTCCAACAATATGAAAAAACACCTACTCCCATTAACCGCCTTTCTTATCGCTGCCCTCGCCATGTCGAGTTGCGTGAAAGACCATTTTGAAATGAAAAACAAATTTTCGGGCGACATTTCGTGGAATCCCGAACTTGCAATTCCTTTGGCAAAAGCAAAACTTACCTTGCGCAATATGCTCAAAGAAAGAGACGATACTTTGATGTATGTAAGCGAAAACAAATTGGGCTATGGCACAAATGCCGGCGATTCGGTGTTGTTGTTGCGTTTTGGCATAGACACTTCGCAAAGCGTAAGCCTGTTGAGTTTGCCGGCAATGGCTGACTACGATACTACTATTCTTTTGAAACCGGTAACAATAGAAACAGCGAATTTTAAACTGCCGCTTGCGCAGAAAATAAACATTTTGTTGAACGACAATTTTTCGGCGGCAGATGTGGCAACATACAATGGTTATGCAAGTTCGCCACCGCCCATTGTTAATGTTTCTGCCATTTCGGCTATTCCTCCTTTCCATGAATACACTCTTACCGACCCAAGTGGAACTTTGTCGGAAACGTTTGAATATGTTTGCATAAAAAACGGATTCATAAAACTGACTTGTGCCAATGCGTTCACTGTTCCTATACAATGCGATGTGGAGCTTGTAGCCGATAGCGCTGGTGTGCGCAAACCAATTGGGACATTCCCTTTGAGCACACAAGGTTGGATAAACCCAATCAATTCAACAAATTGGGTAGAGATTGACCCTGAAAATCCACCTGCAAATATGGCGGGTACTCGTTCGATAGAAATACCTGTGAGTGACATTTATATTGGTCAAAAAATATATTACACCTATAAAAATTTGAAATTTGCCGAACAGGCAAATACCGTGCTTAATCTTGAAATACTCAATAAATCAAGTTTATTTTCGGTGGTAGAATTTCGTGATTTGGAAGTTAGCAAAGGTAAAGCTGTTGTAACAAATCAAGTAATATCAACCGACACCACGGTGTATATAACCGTAAGTTCCGACAAAATAGACCAAAAATTGATTGAAGTAAGGGTTGAAAACGGCGAAGTTAATTATGATATTGAATCGGCTGTTGATATAGCAACGCATATTATATTTACATTTCCAACAGTAACAAAAAATGGACAAACAGCAAAATTTGAAGAAAGAATTGATAAAATAACAAATACTGCCCAAGGCAATATGAGCCTCAATGGTTATACCATAGACCTTACCGAACCTTCTCCGGCTACTCCTCTACAAAAGTACAATTCATTGCCTATGCGGATTTCGTATAGAGTAGAGGCAAGCGGTATGACCGAATTTGGCGGCGACCAAGAAATACATATTTCTATGGGTAATAGAGACAGTATTCGGTTCAATTTTTTACGGGGAAATATTGGTCGCGGCGAAGAGGAAATAATGACTGATATTATGGATTTTGATATGGGCGAAGTACTCAACGTTTTCAGCGGCGATGTTAGATTTGCCGACCCACAATTGAAATTGCGATTTACCAATCCTATAGCGGTAGATGCAGAAATAGAACTCGATATGAGCGCAAGCAATAATAAAGGCGAAATGGTACAAATATTCGGCGAAGGTATACGCAAATTCCCGATTCAAGCGCCCGATTGCAATGGTGTGTTGAACAATCGGCAAGAAACAACAACAATTCCGCTCGATAAAAACACAAGCAATATTGTTGAATTTTTGCGCATCATGCCAAATTTTATAGAATATTCGGGTAAATTACTGTACAATCAGAAAGACCTAAGCGGTACAAGCGAGAATTGTATGTCAAATACGGCAAACGTGGGGCTTGCAATTGATGTAGATGTGCCTATGAATGTGGAGTTTAGCAATGTGATACTTGCTACCGATATTGATATAGAAAACTCTATTGGCGATGCTGCAAGTTTAGATACGCTTATAATTCTGCTGAAAGCAAAAAATCAATTTCCTATTGATGCTCGCTTGGTAATAACTATGCTTGATACCACCAAACCCGAAGGAAAACAAGTACTGGGAGTATTGCCGGAAAAACCGGATGATAAACCGCTTTTCCTTTTGAAAGCTGCCCCAGCCGATGCAAACGGTAAAGTAAACCGTAATGAGGTAAAAGAATTTACAACAGAAATAGGCATAGGTAGAAATTTATTCGATGCGTTTACCAATGCCAACAGAATTCGTATAGAAGCAATTCTCGATACATACGGAGAAAAAGGAAAGTCAATTATACTCTATTCGTTCTATTCAATAGATGTGCAAATAGCTGCAAATGGTAAAATTTTGATAAAAGACCGATTGTAAATGTGCCAATATGCTAATACGACAATTCAATAATGTGTTAATTAGAAAATTAAAATATTTATTGGCACATTGGCATATTATTGAATTGGCACATTAAAACAAATAATCACGAAGTAAATACCCTAACACCCAAAATATCATGAAAAAATTAAAATACATATATACAGCACTTTTCGTTGCTCTCGCCCATGTGGGATTTTCACAAGTTGATAATACCATGTTTTTTATGAGCCGCCTGCCGCAGGCAAATCTTATCAATCCGGCGCAAACGCCCGAAATGGGTATTTTTATTAGCGGTTTGGCAGTTCCGCTGCTCGGACAATTGCCGCCGTCTATGACATTTGCTGTGAATACTCCTTTGAGTTGGAATGATGTGATTTTCAAAGGGAAAGGTGCGTACAAAGATAGCTTGATTTCGTTTATGCATCCAAGTTACGATACTGATAAATTTACTCGAAAATTGAAAAATAATAATGCCGTACGTTTCAATTTTGAACTTCCGATTGTGTATTTTGGTTTCCGTCAAGCAAAAAATTATTGGACTTTCGACTTTACCATTCGGGAGAATAGTTATGTGAATGTGCCGGGCGATTTGCTCAAATTTGCAATCAAAGGTAATGCCAACACTCGCAATGCCGATATTTCGGGATTGGGCGTTAATACAACGGCTTACAGTCAAATAGCCGTAGGATTTCAACGCGAATTGCCGCTTGATTTTACCATGAGCGCCCGTGCAAAATTCCTTATGGGAGCTGTCAATATTTCGAACGGAAAAACTGATTTGCAAATTAATACCGAAGATGGAACGAATATTATTTCACTCATAGCAAATTATGAAATACGTACTACTTTGCCTGTAACAACCGAATACAACGATGAAGGAAATATCATTTTCGACACCCTTTTTAGTTTCGCCGATGGATTTAAAACAAAAGATTTCTTTGGAAATTACGGCGGAGCTATTGATTTGGGCGTTTCTAAAAAAATTGACGATAATATTTCGGTTTTTGCAAGTGTGATTGATTTAGGTTTTATCAATTGGAGGAGAAACGCCAACACGCTTTCATTTACCGGCGACGCCTTAAAATTTGAAGGAGCCGAACTTTCGCTTGACCCTTTTGAACTTTTAATGCCCGATTTGGAAGAACTGTTCAAATCATATACAATTACCAATAGCACAAAACCTTACACTACCATGCTGCCGTTTAAAATTTTTGCCGGCGGACATTATCAACTCGACGAAATATTTGGTTTTGGTTTGTTGGGTCGCTTGGAAAAACACCCGTTCGGCGTGTCGACATCGTTTACCGCCTCGGCAGATGTTCGTCTGTTTAAATTTGGTAATGCTGCGCTTACTTACTCGTACATGAACCGCAATTTTACCAATATTGGTATAGGCTACACGTTGCGAGTGGGACCCGTTCAGTGGTATTTTGTGTCTGATAATCTTATCGGCACGCTGTTGTTCCCATCAAATTCCCGCTCTATGAGTGCTCGCTTTGGTTGCAATTTGGTGTTCAACCGCAACGAGGGCGAAAAGTAGAAAAAGTAGAGAAACAAAAGAAAATAACAAATCAGACAAAAATGAGGTAGGGTTTTTGCGGTTATAGTTGTGTAGGTAAGAAATACAGTTTTCTATTTCTACTTGGCTCGAAACAATCTTTGTAAATACTTGATTATAAGCAAATTACCCCCCCCCGTATAATAAGCAATATTTTTGTTGTTAAATCTGCGTGGAAATAAGAAAATTATTTTACCTTTGCAATACTTACTACGATAAGTAAAAACTCATAACTCACAAGCATTTAAAAAAATGGGATTAGCACGAGAAAACATAATTAACGTATGGATTAAGATTATTGAAATGCTTGTAACGTATGCGGTTTTTCTTGCTTTATATAGCTTGAAATTACCCAACTACGGATTTGAAAATCAAGAATTTATCGCTTTTCTGATATTTTTGGGACCTGTGAGTTTTCTCGTTTCGTTGTTTTTGGTAAAATTATATCTTTCTCGCACCCGGTCGGTTTCGCTGATTATTCTATCGCATTTTGTTGCTTCGGCGTTGGTTTTTGCAATACTTTTGATATTTGTAGAAGTGTGTAAATTAGACACTTTCGATGTATTGTTTTTAGCTGTTTTTTGTGCTGTAAATTTTGTGCTGCTTTGTATAGTCAAATATTTGATATTGCGATTTTACAGCCGCAAACGCGAAGCCGATATGATTAATGTGGTTGTTGTAGGAACCGGCAATACAAGTATGATTTCGATAATCGACACGCTTGCCGACAATATTTTGTGGAACTACAATGTTGTTGCTCTTTTTTCAGATTCGCAAGCAATATACGATAGATATACCGGAAAATACCCCATCTATCATTTTTCCGGCGACATATCGGATTTATCGGAATATATTACCAAAAATGCTATTCACGAAGTGGTATATGTGAACAATTCTATTGACATAAAACAAATAACACCACTGATACATTTATGTTTGGAAATTGGTGTAACGTTCAAACTTTCATCACTCTTTTTAGAAATTGCCCGAGCAAAAGGAACAGAGCAATATATTGGCAACAATCACGTATTTTCCTTCCAAAACACGCCCAGCGATTATGCGGCGTTGTACATGAAAAAGATTTTTGATTTTATGTTTTCGTTGTGTGCACTTTTGCTTTTGTCGCCGATTCTTATAGGTATTGCTATAGCGGTAAAAGTAACGTCGAAGGGTCCGGTGCTTTTCAAACAAACACGCGTGGGTTTGCAGCGCAAAGAATTTAAAGTGTGGAAATTCCGCACTATGATAATAAATGCCGAAGATAAATTAAAGGATTTACAACAACTCAACGAGCAGGACGGACCGGTATTTAAAATTGCCAACGACCCGCGCATAACCAAAATAGGGAAATTTTTGCGTAAAACAAGTCTCGATGAATTGCCACAATTTTTCAACGTACTCAAAGGCGATATGTCAATTGTAGGACCTCGTCCGCCAATACCGGCAGAAGTGGAGCAATATGAACGCTGGCAATTGCGCCGTTTATCGGTAAAACCGGGCATTACCTGCATTTGGCAAGTGCATGGACGCAATCAAGTGTCGTTCAAAGAATGGATGAAAATGGATTTACAATATATTGATACGTGGAGTTTCCGCCTCGATATGTTATTAATTATACAAACCGTGAAAGTTGCGTTTTTTAATCCGACAGGACAGTAGGGTATAGGGAAAAAGGGAATAGGAAACAAGGAACGGCGAAGCCCTCAACGAAGTTAAACGAGAGAATAGGCAATAATTGAAAATCTATGAATATCAACTAATATCTATGAATATCTATGAACACAATATCTAAAAACCTATTCCCTAATACCTCGTCCCCTAACTCCTCGTCTCCTCGTCTCCTAACTCCTCGTCTCCTCATCTCCTTATTAACTTGTCTCCTCGTCTCCTTGTCAACTTTTGCTCAAGTCAATTCGCGGTTCAATAATCATTCATTCCGCCCTTTTGACCGCTATGCGTATAATCCTGACAATCGTTTTCATACTGCGGTAAAACCGTTTGATATGCAAGAAGTTGAAAAATTTGTGTCGATTGATACATTGTTTACGCTCAAAACCGGTAATAAATATATTGATTATGTGTTGAATAACGATTTAATACACTTTAAAACGCCTTCAAAAGATTTTGGTTTTTCTATTAATCCGCAATTTAATTTTGAAATTGCCCGCAACAATGGCGACAGCATAAGAAATTGGATAAATATGCGGGGCATACGGATTGATGGTAACATTACCAATAAAGTGTATTTTTCAACATCGTTTTATGAATTTCAATCGTTGTTTACCGACTATCGTGAAGATAGAATTCAGGAAATCGGATATAGAGTTGTACCCGGCATTGGTCGCTCAAAAAGGTTAAAGGGTGGCGATGGCACATATAAAGACGGAGTGCGTGATTATGCTTTTTCAGAGGCATACATTAGCTACATTCCTTCAAATTATTTTAAATTTCAGTTAGGACATGGCAAGCATTTCATAGGCGATGGTTATCGTTCATTGCTGCGTTCCGATAATGCCCCTAATTATCCGTATTTTCAAGTTACTTCTAATTTTTGGAATATAAAATATACTTCAATTTGGGCGCAACAAATATATTATAACTATCCAGACAAAGGTTCTGTCAGCGATTTTCGTCGTCCTATTAAGTGGAATGTGGCGCAGTATATTGATTATTCGGTAACGAAATGGTTTAGCATAGGCTTGTTTACCAGTGTTACTTGGGCAAATACCGATACATTGGGCAATTACAGAGGATTTGAATTTAATTACCTCAATCCGGTAATTTTCCTTCGTCCGGTGGAGTATTCAATTGGGTCGCCCGACAATGTTTTGATGGGTTTGAATGGAAAATTGACGCTGTGGAAAAAATATGTGTTCTATGGGCAAGCAGCAATAAACGAATTTAACTTGAGTGAATTAAAAAAACGTGCCGGTTGGTATGCAAGCAAACACGCCTTGCAAGCCGGCTTTAAATCATTTGATGTGGGCATAAAAGGTTTGGATTTCCAAACAGAATTTAATTTTGTGCGTCCGTTTATGTACTCACACTACATTCCCGGTCAGGAATATTCGCATCAACATCAACCGCTTGCGCACCCACGCCACTCAAATTTTTACGAAAGTGTGAGTTTTATCCGCTACAATTACAAACGATTTTTTGTTGAATATAAATTCCAATACTTAGTATTCGGGCAAGATACCTCTCGCAACGAAAATTACGGCAATGATATATTTAAACTCTACCCAACTCGTACCATGGAATATGGCAATACACCAACCGAATTTGCAGTGCAAAACACTGTGGTGTACAACGATGCAAGTATTTCATATATGCTCAATCCGAAATACAATATGCGTTTGACTCTTGGGTTAAACCATCGCACGCAAGTTTCAGCCATTGTCGATAAAAACCAGTTGATGTGGTATTTTGGTTTCCGCACCGCTTTGCACAATTTTTACTATGATTTTTAGTGTCATATTCTAGATTGCTTCGTTCCTCGCAATGACGCTTTTTTGAGAGTTAGCACAAACTAACCAAAAAGCGTCATTGCGAGGAACGAAGCAATCCATACAAATAAAATATATGATTTTTAGAACCGAAATTCGCCCCACGCCTTCTGCTTTTCAAATTTCTCACGCTCAACGTGGGCTTACGATTGGCTCGTGTTTTAGTGATAGCATTGGCGAATGCTTGGAACATTCAAAATTTCCTATCATGCGCAATCCTTTGGGCGTGGTGTACAATCCGCTTTCAATATTTACTGCTTTGCAAATTTTATGTGGCAAAAAAACTGTAACCGAACAGGATTTATTTAACGATAAAGGAATTTGGAAATCATATTTACTCCATTCATCGTTTGCCTCAACCGACAAAAACGAAGTTTTGGAACGCTGCGCCGAAGTGCAAAATCGTTTCTCGCGTCACTGCGAGCGGTTGCTGAGCGGAGTCGAAGCACAAACGCTTGATTATTGTATTATTACACTTGGCACGGCATGGGTTTACGAACTTATTGCCACCGGCGAAGTGGTAAATAATTGCCATAAAACACCGGCGAAACTGTTTCATAGGAAGCAATTATCGGTAGCTGAAATTGAAACGGCACTTTTGCAAAGCGTGGAACTATTGCAAAGTATCAATCTGAATGTTCAAATTATATTTACCATAAGTCCGGTGCGGCATTGGAACGATGGTGCGCACGAAAACCAAGTGAGTAAATCACTGCTTTTTGTAGCTTTGGATGAAATATTAAACACGACAAAAAACACGCACTATTTTGAATCCTACGAATTGCTTATGGACGATTTGCGCGATTACCGGTTTTACGAAAACGATTTGTTACACCCCAATTCGCAGGCAATAGAATATATTTGGCAAGCATTTTCCAAAACATATTTTTCTGCCGAAACGCAAAAAATTATACAACAAATACAGGCGTTGCATAAGGCTATGCAGCATCGCCCATTTCAACGAACGAGTAGCGAATATGTGGCGTTTTGCGCAAAGCAATTAGAATTATGTGAACTACTTGGTCGAAAATTTCCGTATATTGATTTGCGAGAGGAAAGAGCGTTTTTCGCTCTTTCGCAGAAAATTTAGAACGCAGATGACACGGATAACGCAGATTTACGCGGATTTTTTATCTGCGATAATCCGTGTCATCTGCGTTATCCGCGTTCTTTAAACCACAAAAAAACAGCAGGTCTATAAGCCGGATTCTGTATCAAAAAAGATTTTGATTTCTATCATTTATCTAATGCAACCTACCCTCCAACTCGGGCGAGCAGCCCTCAAGCATTGGTTTACTTGGTCTTGCAACATGTGAGTAGTACGCCTGCTGCAATCGCTTGCAGCATCGGTGGGCTCTTACCCCACCTTCTCACCCTTACCGATTACTCGGCGGTTATTTTCTTCTACTATACTATGCACTCACGTACATCTGTTATTTCAACAGCACATTGCTCTGCGTTGTCCGGACTTTCCTCCCCCATGAACTGAGAGCGATAGAACGACCTACTGTGCAGCAAAATTAACAATTAACAATTAATAATGAACAATTAGATTTGTAAAAATTGTTAATTGTTCATTATTCATTGTTAATTAATCTTCCCTCTGCGCTATATATTCCCGCCATTTTTCCATAAGTTCGAACATATCGGCAGGAATTTCAGAATCAAATTGCATAAATTCTTTTGTTACGGGGTGCGTAAAACCCAAGGTTTTGGCATGAAGAGCTTGGCGAGGACAAATTTCAAAGCAATTATTTACAAATTGCTTATATTTTGAAAACGTTGTTCCTCGCAAAATTTGGTTGCCGCCATAAGTTTCGTCGTTAAAAAGCGGGTGTCCGATTGATTTGAAATGCACCCGGATTTGATGCGTTCTGCCGGTTTCCAATTTGCATTCTACAACCGATACGTAGCCCAATTCTTCCAACACTTTATAGTGTGTGAGCGACCATTTTCCGCCACTTTCTTCTGTTACCATTGCCCGTATTTTGCGGTCTTTCGGGCTGCGCCCCATGTAGCCCGAAATTGAGCCCTCCGCCTCTTTTGGTCGTCCCCACACTACGGCTATGTAGGTGCGTTCGCTTGTTTTGTGGAAAAATTGGTCGGCTAAGGCAGTTTTTGCAGCCTCGTTTTTGGCAACTACTAATAACCCCGAAGTATCTTTATCAATACGGTGCACCAAACCCGGACGAGGGTCGTTTTCTTCAAATTGCATATCATCGCGCAAATGCCACGCAATAGCATTGACCAATGTGCCGCTATAATTGCCGCAACCCGGGTGCACCACCATGCCTGCCGGTTTATTTATTACCATTAAGCAATCGTCTTCATACACAATATTCAAAGGAATATCTTGCGGAATTATGGTAATTTCTTGCTTCGGAGTATCGAATTCAATGGTAATAATATCGCCTGGTTTTACCTTATAATTCGACTTTATGGCTGCGCCGTTGGCAAATAATTGCCCTCGCTCGGCAGCTTCTTGAATTTTGTTGCGAGAATAGTCGTTCATTTTATCGCACAAAAATTTATCGACACGCAAGAGCGTTTGCCCTTTATCGACTTCAAATTTATAATGCTCAAATAATCCTCGTTCGTTTTCCATTTTTTTTGTATAAATTCAAGATAAGTTGTTATATTTTTGAAAAACTGGATTGCTTCGTTCCTCGCAATGACGCTCTTTTGTTGCTTTGTGCTAACTCTCAAAAGAGCGTCATTGCGAACGTAGTGAAGCAATCCAGAGAAATATATCATTAAATTTTATTGATTACTTATTACTAAAACACGAAAGATACGCATATATTTCAAAATATACACAAAAAAATAAATCAAAAATAAAGCAATTTGTTCGTCTTTGTGGAAAAAACACTCTGCTTCTATTCGTTTCCAAACATAAATACATAAAAACACTCAAATCAAAATTACGTTTTTTGGCTGAAAACAGAACAAATCCTTTATTCTACTTTTGTAAAATCAATAAAAAGTAACATAATGATAGATTACTGTGCAGAATTAGAAAAAGATATTCGTTTTCAAGAGGGTATGAAGTCGTGCCTCAATTGCGGTGTGTGCAGTGCAATTTGTCCGGCAGCCGAATTTTACAACTACGACCCTCGCTTGATTGTTACGCTTGTGCAACAGCGTGATAATGAAACGATTGAAAAACTTCTCAAAAGTGATACTATATGGTATTGCGGTCAATGTATGTCGTGCAAAACCCGTTGCCCACGCGGCAATACGGCGGGTATG
>WQTX01000036.1 GCA_009786075.1 Bacteroidota bacterium
GGCGGGATTGCGCGAGAGAGAGGAATGAGGTCATAGTGTAAGAGCCCCCTCCCGACCTCCCCCTCAAGGGGGAGGAGAAAGAAAGCGGTATTAAATTATTATTGTTATTTCATTTTTTTATCGTTGTTTCATTTTTTCTTCAGAAAGTCCCCCTTGAGGGGGATTTAGGGGGCTTTTAATACAATCGCCCCGTCCTCTGTGGATTTTTAAGGTCAATCCAGAAAATATGTATTGGTTCGTTTTCGTCTCGTTTGCCGTTTTTGTTGGCGTCTAATTGCGCAAATACGTACATAAAATCGTTGCCCGAATCGTATTCCGATTTAAACACCGAATAATTTTCGGGAACAAGAGCTTTTTGCTTTTCTCCCTGTATATCAAACAAATACATTCTGCGAAGGTCTTTGAAATTGATAAACCCGTCGCCATTCGTATCTTCATTGTAAACAGTAACAATAAAATAATTTCTGCTGACAGGTTTGAAATTCAATGTATCGTTAGAAAACGAGGGGAAATACACTGTTCTAATCAAAACCGGTTTTTCAAAGAAGTATTTTTGCTTGTTTTTTTCAATGTCGTAGTGCGAAACATTAACCATATTGTAGCCATACACAGCCTCAAATCCGGGCATCAAATTGCCGTTCCAATTATTTCCCGTTTCCGAATCTTTGCCGTAATAATTGTAATGATAACTATTCGACCCGACGAATGTCGTTTTTTCTTTTTTATTGTAATTTACTTTGAAAATTGTTGTAATTCGCACATTTTGAACACCAGTCAATAAAACGCTACTTGGCTTAGTTTCAAATTTTAACGTATCTTTACTTAAACCATTCTCTCGCTCCGTGTCATTATTTTCAGAAGTTAAACTAACTTGAAAACCTTTTTCATGTTTTTCATTTGAGCAACTTGCGAATAAACTCACAAGTGCTACGATTAGGATTGTTGTTGTGTTTTTCATATTTTTTTGATATTAAGATATTCACTTCGTGATATTAATTGATATTCATTGTCTTGTACCTTGTATCTAAACCCTCGTATCTTGTACCTAAAAACCTTGTACCTAATTAATTAAACATCGGATTTTTCGGAAATTCCGCCCACATTTTATATTTTCCACCCATAGTTTCAAGGCAGTTTTTCCATAAATTTTTGGTATCGCTGTTAAAAATTGTACTGCGTGTAAGCGTTGTTGCCACCCATTCATTGTTGTTAAATTCAGACTGCAATTGATTTGCGCCCCAACCGCAGTAGCCTACAAAAAAACGAATTTCGCTGAGCGATTTTTCTTCTTCAACATATTCTTGCATTGCCTCAAACTCGCCGCCAACGTACACATTGGGCAGAATTTGTACACTTCTCGGAATTTTTGTGCCCAATGTATGCACATAAAATAATTCATCGCCACCAACCGGACCGCCAAATTGCAAAGGAAGTTGTCGAGGGAGCATCATATTTATTTCCCTGCTAACTTTTGGCGGCAACATTTTGTTCAAAAACAATCCAATGCTTTGATTTTCGGAATGGTCGATTAAAAGCACCACCGATTGAGCAAACACGTCGCTGTTTGAAAACGGCGTTGCAATCAGCACTTTTCCAGTTTGCAACGCTTCGTTGTTGTGGGTTATATGGTAATTTTCGAGGTTCATTTTATATTTCGTGATAAATATAGATAAATGCCTTTGGCGATATTTTTTTTGTTAATTCAGTTGGTAACAAATTGTTACCAACTCGTTTTTTTCAAATGGTAACAATTTGTTACCACTTCATTATTTTGTTGATTATCAAATTTTGTACTTTATTTTTCAATTTCTTTCATTTAAACATTTAATAGTTATTTGCAAAATCTATTAATTAACTCTGTTTCATCGTATCCTAATTCCGTTGCTTTATACAAATAAGGGCAAGCCTTGTCGAATTGTTTTAATCTTAGGTAGAGTATTCCTATATTAGAAAATGTGTTTGCCTTTGTTGGTTCAATTTCCAATGCTTTGTTATAATCATTTAATGCTTGCTCATATTCATTCATTACCATATAACAACGTCCTCTATTATTATAGGTTCTTGCCGTCTCTCCATTAATCGTTAAGTCTGTGTCATAATCTTTTATTGCAGATTTAAAATCTTTAATCCCCTCATAAGCTAATGCACGATTATAGAAAACTAACGAATCAGTCGGACTTATTTCTATGACTTTAGAATATTCTTCTATTGCTTTTTGATGTTTTTCAAGACGATAATATGCAAGTCCGTAATTATAATGATGTGCTGTTTCGTTTGGTAACATTTTAGTAGCTTTTTCAAAATAAATAAGAGATTTTTTAGGCGCAATTTCATTAAAGCAATAACCTATTAAATGTATTGCAGACACATTTTTTGGATTAACTGCTAATTCGTTTTCTAACAATGTAATTGCTTTATCATATTCTTTGTTCAAAATACAAACAATTGCAAGTTCTCTATTTTTGGTTGAATCTTTCACTTGCGAATAATCAAAGTTCGGGTCAACAGTTACTTTTTTAATATCAAACTTTTTTTCATTTGTTTGCCCGCAACTATTAAAAACGATTAATAAAAGAAAAAAAAATATTGTGTTATACTTCTTCATTGTTTATTCATTTTTCGGTTTCTCCTGTTTCGGCGAATTAGTTCTCTTCTTCCCCCAAAACCTCCGTTTATTATTCTTAGGTTTTTCTGCTGATTTTTCCCCCACATTTTCCACCGGTTTTTCCGAATTATCAGAATCATTTTTGCTATGATGTTTTGATTTACGATTATTTCCGCTGTTTTTGCGAAAAACCGTTGAACGTTTATCACGGTATGAACTCGACGGCACTACCACTCTCCACACCGGCTGTTTACCAATACTTTCGGGCAGTGCCAACTTGGGCACTTCACGTTCAATCAGCGCCTCAATGCGTGAAAATTTATACATATCAGCTTCGTTGATAAGCGTTATTGCCTCTCCTTTGGCATCGGCGCGAGCGGTGCGACCTATGCGATGCACATAATCAGCAGCGTCGCCCGGCACATCGTAATTGATTACAACATTCACACCTTTTATGTCAATTCCCCGGCTCAAAACATCGGTGGCAACAAGTATTTTGAGTTTTTTTGCTTTAAATTGCAACAACACCTCTTCACGCTGAATTTGTTCCAAATCCGACGAAATACCGGCAACGGCAAATTTTTGTTCACTGTATTTCAACGCGCGCACCAACGGCATAATGTTATTTTTCTTCGATGTAAAAATTATAACACTATCATAATCGGGATTTTCTTCCAAAATGTGAACAATTGCCGGAATTTTTTGATTGTTGTGCGTTAAATATGCTTTTTGCGTAACGCCCTCAACAGGTTTTGCAATGGCAATGCTGATTTTCTTCGGATTGCGCAAAATTTTATTTGCCAATGTTTGAATAAGTGGTGGCATGGTTGCGCTGAAAAGCAGTGTTTGTCTGTCTTCGGGCAAATATGCCAAAATTCGTTGAATATCGTCGTAAAACCCCATATCGAGCATACGGTCGGCTTCGTCGAGAATTAAGTGGCGCACGTTTTTGAAGTTTACATAGCCCAATATCAGGTGCGCAATCAATCGCCCGGGCGTGGCAATAATAATGGTAGTGCCTTCCGTCAGCGAACGTTTTTGCATATCCCAATCTTTGCCTTTGTCGCCACCAAAAATTGCTTTGCACGACGTGTCGGTAAAATACGAAAATCCTTGAATTTCCTGGTGTATTTGAATTGCCAATTCGCGCGTAGGCGTTAGAATTACGGTTGTGGTGCCTTGTTGCCCATTTACCACAATATCGTGCAAAATAGGAATTACAAAGGCTGCGGTTTTTCCGGTACCGGTTTGTGCGCAAGCTAAAATATCGTGTCCGGCAATAGCTGCGGGAATTGCCTGCTCTTGAATGGGCGAGGCTTTTTCAAAATTCATGTACGAAATGGCTTCAAGCAGCTGTTCGTGTATGTTGAGTTCGTCAAAGGTCATAAGTGGGTAAATAAATGATTTATAAATTATCGCTCAAAAATACAATTTAATTATAAATAAACCGATTTAAACATTTTTTTTAGTTAAAAAAAGTTTAAATCAGTAGTGTGGGCAATTATTGTTCTTTTTATATCTTTGCTGAAAATCTCGTTTACTAAAAAAAATGAATATTTTAATCGTTTGCAACAAATTCCCCTACCCCCTAAAAGACGGCGGCGCAATAGCAACCTTTGCTATGATTAAAGGTTTTGCGCAAACCGGTCATTCGGTTACGGTGGCAGCAATTAATACAAAAAAACATTATTGTAATGTTGAAACTTTGCCCGATGATGTGCGAAAATTAGCCGATTTTCACGCCGTAAATGTTGATACAACAATTACAATAAGCGGAACGCTTAAAAATTTATTGTTCTCGAAACAACCATACACGGCAACTCGTTTTTTCGTTCCGCAATTCGCTGATTTACTGAAAGATTTGACAGCAAAAACACAATTTGATGTAATACAGTTAGAAGGCGTGTATATGTGCGAATATATTGATGTTTTAAGAAAAAATCAATCTTCGCAAGCTACAATTCTAAACTCTAAACTCTACACTCTAATCCCTACACTCTCCTATCGCGCCCACAATGTGGAATATGAAATTTGGGAACGTTTGTATAAAGAATGTGGCAATCCGCTTAAACGCTGGTATTTGAAAAACCTTGCACAACGAGTAGAAAACTATGAAAAATCGCAACTCAATTGTTATGATTTTATTGTGCCAATTACCGAGCGAGATGCGCAAAAATATAACGAAATAGGAAACGTAAAACCAGTGTGCGTTACGCCAACCGGATTTGACGAAGAAAAAATTAAAGCCTTGCCATCACACGAACAAGCAATTTCGTTGTTTCACATTGGCAGTCTTGAATGGTTGCCCAATCAGCAAGGTTTGTTGTGGTTTTTGCAGCATTGTTGGGACGATTTGTACCAAGAATTTCCGCACATTACATTGCGTATTGCCGGACGAAATGCTCCGCAACATTTTATTGATGCCGTGCAAAACCAATCGGGAGTGGAATTTTGCGGCGAAGTGCCCGATGCTCAGCAATTTATGGCTGAAAATACTATTATGATTGTTCCTCTGCTTTCGGGTGGCGGTATGCGCATAAAAATTGTGGAAGGTTTGGCATACTCAAAAGCGATTGTTTCAACTTCAATCGGCGCAGAAGGGATTGATGCAGAGAAATATAACGCAATTTGTATTGCAAATTCCGCCGAAGAATTTACCGCCGCTTTACGAAATCTTTTACAAAATGACAATAAACGTAAAGAACTGGAAGCGAATGCAATATATTTTGTGCGCAATCATTTTGAAAATACCGTTTTGATTCAAAAACTTTTACAATTTTATTCTGACAATGTGGCTTGCGTGTAACATATTATTTTTTGTATTGATTTTGCTCGTAGCATATTGTTATGTGCTGTTTCCGCTGTTTATGACTGTGCGCTCACGTGGCAAACAGAATAATCAAGAGCAGTTTGTACTTTCTGACGATTTACCCGAAGTTGCCGTTGTAATGGCGGTGTACAACGAAGAAGAAGTAATTGAACAAAAGTTACAAAGCATTTTTGCAACGACTTACCCACTCGAAAAAATACAAGTTTTTATTGGCTCTGATAATTCCACTGATGCTACGCATAGTATTATTGAGAAATATATACACCCCCAACCCCCTAAAGGGGGCTTTCGGAGCAGCGAAATAGACCTGAACAACAGTACTTCCACTGAGCAAAAGTCCCCTTTAGGGAACCGAGCTTGCGAGCTCAGCGCAGCTAATTTAGGGGTAAAAAACATTCACTTAAAAATATATTCGCAACGGCAAGGAAAACCGGCAATTATCAACGATTTGGTTACACAAACCAATGCCGATGTATTGATTTTGACCGATGCAAACGTGTACTTTGAACCCGAAACAATTTTTGAATTAACCAAACATTATAAAAATCCACATATTGGACTTGTAGGTGCGTTGATTGTAAATACCAACATAAAAAAAACGGGGATTTCTTACCAAGAAAAAACCTATTTGTCGCTCGAAAATAAAGTAAAATATGCCGAAGGAGTATTGGGCGGAGCTATGATTGGCGCTTTTGGCGGGGCGTTTTCGTTGCGAAACGAATTATACAAAACTGTGCCGCCAAATTTTATTGTCGATGATTTTTATATAACAATGCAAGTTCTCAAACAAGACAAGCAATGTATTTTAGAGCCTTCGGCAGTGGTGTATGAAGATGTGGCAAATGTGCCGGCAGAGGAATTTCGCCGGAAAGTGCGCATTTCAACAGGAAATTATCAGAATTTACGGGAATTCCGGTCATTGATTCGTTTCAATACAGTGGGATTTTATTTTTTCTCACATAAAATATTACGTTGGATTACGCCATTTTTCCTAACAGGAATTTTTATTTTCGCAGGTATTATGGCATTTCAAAGCAAGGTGTTTTTAGCAATTTTTATAACCTTATTTTTATCACGAGTAGCCTTGTTGGTCGATTTTGCTTTGAAAAAATTAGGTATTCATTCCCGATTATTGCGATTTATTTCGCATTTTTACCAAATGAATTTTGCATTATTATTAGGATTTTTTAAATATATAAAAGGAGTACAATCAAATGTGTGGCAACCAACAAAACGAAACCAAAATTAAATTACATACAATAGATGAGGCAGTTGCCGATATTCGGGAAGGAAAAATAATCATAGTGGTCGATGACGAAGACCGTGAAAATGAGGGCGATTTTATATGCGCTGCCGAAAAGGTTACGCCCGAAATGATTAATTTTATGGTAACAAACGGACGCGGACTTTTGTGCGCGCCCATTACCGAAGACCGTTGCGCCGAACTCGAAATTCCTATGCAAGTGAGCGCCAATACGTCGATTTACGAAACACCGTTTACCGCAACGGTTGATTTGCTCGGACACGGCTGTACCACCGGAGTTTCGATGTACGACCGTGCAATGACAATCCGTGCGCTTGCCAATCCCAACACAAAACCCGAAGATTTGGGACGTCCCGGGCATATCAGTCCTTTGCGTGCCCGCAATCGCGGCGTGTTGCGCCGTGCCGGACATACCGAAGCTGCCATTGATTTGGCTCGTTTGGCAGGTTTGTACCCTGCCGGTGCGTTGATTGAAATTATCAACGAAGACGGCACAATGGCTCGCTTGCCGCAATTGCTTGAAATTGCCGAAAAATACGATATGAAAATTATTTCTATCAAAGATTTAATTGCGCATTTGCTTAAAAAAGAAAGTATTATAGAAATGGGCGACCGTGTAAAATTGCCAACCGATTATGGCGATTTCGACCTTGTTCCTTTTATACAACTTTCCAACAGATTGGAACACGTAGCGTTGGTTAAAGGCGAATGGCAGCCCGATGAAGATATTTTGGTGCGAGTGCATTCGTCTTGCATTACAGGCGATATTTTTATGAGCAAACGCTGCGACTGTGGAAATCAATTGCACGAAGCCATGCGTATGGTTGAAAAAGAAGGAAAAGGCGTAATTGTATATCTGAACCAAGAAGGGCGCGGCATTGGACTTTTCAATAAAATAAAAGCCTACAAACTGCAAGAGCAAGGGCTTGATACGGTTGAGGCAAATATAAAACTTGGTTTTAAAGACGACGAACGTGATTATGGCGTGGGTGCATCTATTTTGCACAGCCTCGGCGTTCACAATATGCGTTTGCTGACCAACAACCCTCAAAAGCGCATTGGACTTGAAGGTTACGGTTTGCGAGTGGTTGAAAATGTGCCAATTGAATTTCCTGTGAATAAATATAATGAGTTTTATATGCAAACGAAAAAAGAGAAGATGGGGCATAATTTGACTTGTTGTCATAAATAATTAAAAAAAATACAATGAAAAAAATAGTAATCAGAACATTAGTCGTAGCAACGTTGCTATTTATTCAAAATGCTTGTACAACTGTGAATGCTCAACAATTGGACAATTTTAATGTTAGTATATCGCAAAATGGCGAAGAAAAAAATATTGTAAACAATACGGTAACACTTCAAAAAAAAGAATTTGCTATTGTTGTACATTTTTCACAACCTATGACACTTTTGGTAAGTGCAGCACTAAACGACAAAACCTATAAACCTGCAACAAAACAAAAACCACTTGACGAATTACCTGCTTTTATAAATCCAGGAGCTATGGCAGAAACGATGTTTAATAAAGATAAGGAAATTTTACTTTCGGACGATTCGCCAAGCAATTGGTATTATGATAGTATAGACGACCATAGGTTTAATAGCATACATATTGATGAAAATGGAATAACAGCAGAGAGAGAGATTGAAAATTTATATGATGTGATTAAAAAAGAAACTATTCCTATTTCCGATGTTAAAAAACCTCTTTATTTGGTTTTTGTTTCTTGCAAGTATAATGATAAAAAGGAACGAACAGAAATTCATAGGCAATATATGGAAATAAAGTGGGAATAACAGAATTTGAAATATACATATTGCTATGATACAAATAGAAAACACCCTAATAAGCCTCGACGTAATAGAAAAATATTTCTGTTGTGACCTTGCCGCGTGCAAAGGAATTTGCTGCATAGAAGGCGATTCGGGTGCACCGCTCACTGATGCCGAAGTGCTTGCATATCAAAAATATTTACCGAAAATATTGCCTTACCTTTCAAATAAAAATCAAAGCATAGTGCGAGAAAACGATGTGTTTTACTACGACCACGACGGCGAAAAAGTTACAACGCTTGTAAATAATGCCGAGTGCGCATTTACAATCGTTGAAAATGGCGTATTTTCGTGCGCAATTGAACGAGCGTTTAGAAATGGCGAAATACCGGTTCAAAAACCGGTTTCCTGCCACCTCTACCCTATTCGTTGCCGGCAATACCGTGATTTTGAGGCAATCAACTACGAAACGTGGACAATTTGCAGCGATGCTGTGTGCAAAGGAAAACAGGAAAACTTGCGTGTATATGAATTTTTAAAAGAGCCGTTGATACGAAAATACGGCGCAGCGTGGTATAAAGAATTAGAAAAAGTTGCTAAGGAATGGTTGGAACAAAAAAATATTTAGAACGCAGATGACGCGGATAACACGGATTTTCGCAGATGAAAAATAATTACATATATACAAAAAATTGGATTGCTTCGTTCCTCGCAATGACGAAACCACGAGCGTCATTGCGAGGAACGAAGCAATCTATTCTTGTTGTATTGTTGTGTGCATTAACTTTGCACACAACGTTTGCGCAAGACACTTTGCCACAAGTTGATAGCACGCTTCTTACAAGAAAACCGGTACTCGTACATGATGAATTTTCATACCCCCAATTTGCCGCTAACAACAACGTAAACCCGTGGCGAGTAGCAATCATAGCCTCAGCAGTTCCAATTACAGTCGGCGGCTTGTACATTTATTTGCAAAATGCGTGGTGGGCAGACCAACGAGTACCGTTTCATTTTGAAGACGATTTATTGTACGCCTTAAATTTAGACAAAGCCGGACATTTTTTGTCCGGAATTTTGGTGTCCACGGTATTTACCGATTTGTATGTGCTTGCCGGAATTAAACGCAAAAATGCCGTGTGGTTGGGGGCGGGAACGGCTATTGTGTGTTCCACGATTGTAGAAGTACGCGATGGATTTGCTCCCTATTGGGGATTTTCGAGGTTCGATGAGTTGGCAAATATTTTAGGCGCAATGTACCCGGTATTGCAATACAAAGTACCGTTTTTTAGGAATTTTAATTTCAAATGGAGTTATAGTTTTACCAAGCCATCGTATTATATGTCGTTGCCCGAAAATGCAGGCAGTATTTTTCTTGACGATTACGAACGGCAAAATTTTTGGCTTACTATTGACATAGCCCGTATGTTTTTTCCTCACAAAGACCACAGAAAATTCCCTTATTTTATAGACCTCGCAATAGGAATGAGCGCCCGCGATTTATCGGGAGCCAATAGCCACGAAAGAAACGAAAAAATGGGTTGGCGCGAAGGGTATAGAGAATACTTTATAGGTTTCGACCTTAATCTTTCAAAAATTCGATTTACCGATTCTAAATTTGAGTACTATGTGCGTAAATATGCAAATTTCTATCGTTTGCCAATGCCTACGATGCGTGTAAAACCTGACGCTAAGGCGTATATTTTGAATTGGTAACAAAGCCCCCTCCCGACCTCCCCCTCAAGGGGAGGAGAAGGAAAGCTCTTTTGTAGAATTGTGGTTTAAATTAGTTTACTCAAATTTTATCAATTGCTTCAGAAAGTCCCCCTTGAGGGGGATTTAGGGGGCTAAAAAAAATCCTTACCACTCGGCAAGGATTTTCTTTAAGTCGTAAAATTTGGAAAATCGGTAAAAATCCTCTGAACGAGGAAGTAAAACTATTATTGTTTTGGTAACGATTCTGTAACTTTGATTGGACGCATGCCCAACGTTGAGCCGTCGAGTGCTGCAACTGCTGCTGCTCCTTCCGCATCGTTTGGCATTTCTACAAAGCCAAAACCTTTACTGCGACGAGTATCACGGTCTGTGATAATGCGTGCTGCCGATACTTCACCAAAAGCTCCGAAAGCTTCTTCTAATTGATTTGATTTAATCTTGTAATCAAGATTTCCTACGTAAATATTCATAAATATAAGTTAATTATTTTGAGCAAAAATACTATAATTATTTGTATGTCAAAACAATTTGTTGATTTTTTTCGGTTTTGTTAAAAAATAGCTCATAATATACCGTGTGTAATTCTATGGTACAATGTCTTTTTCTGTATTTTTACAAAAAAATAAGAAGCCCCCAACCCCCTCAGGGGGCTTAAAAACAAAGCATAAAAATAAAACAGTATAAATAATTAAACCACAGCTCAAAAGTCCCCCTTGAGGGGGATTTAGGGGGCTTCTTAAAACATGAAAAAGAAAATAGCAATAATAGGCGGCGGCTACTCGTCGGAAGCAGGAATTTCAATGAAAAGCACCTATCAATTAATGGAAATGATGGACAGTGCGAAATACGATTTATTTCCGGTGTGTATTACAAAAGAGGCGTGGTTTGCGCAAGTGGGCGAAAATCAATACCCAATTCAAAAAGAAGATTTTAGTTTTGAAATGAACGGTACAAAAATCACGTTCGATTGTGTGTACAATTCCATTCACGGCACGCCGGGCGAAGATGGTCGTTTGCCTGCGTATTTTGAATTAATCGGAATGCCCTACACAAGTTGCGGCGTGTTTACCGGCGCTTTGACGTTCAATAAATTTGCCACAAAAAAATTCTTGGAAGCGTTTGAAATTCAAACAGCAAAAGCAATTTTAGTGCGCAAAAATGACGAAATTGATACGTGCAAAATAATTGCACAGTTAGATTTGCCTTGTTTTGTCAAACCAAACAATGGCGGTTCGAGTTTTGGCGTAAGCAAAGTAAAACACGAAAACGAACTTCTTCCGGCAATTGCATTAGCCTTAGGTGAAGACGCCGAAGTGATAATCGAAAGTTTTGTAAAAGGCATTGAAATTTCCAACGGCGTGTACGAAGTGAACAATACTGTTACGGTTCTGCCAATTACCGAAATTCAAACCGATAACGAGTTTTTTGATTACAACGCAAAATACGAAGGCAAAAGCCGTGAAATTACTCCGGCGCAAATTTCAGACGAATTGACGACGGAATGTAAAGCCTTGACGGCAAAAATTTACAAAGCCTTGGATTGCAAAGGCGTGTGCCGAGTAGATTATATTATTGCCGACGGAAAACCGTATTTCTTGGAAATCAACACCGTGCCGGGAATGAGCAAAGCGAGTATTATTCCGCAACAAATACGTGCTGCGGGTATGAAAGAGAGTGATGTGTTTACGGGGTTGATTGAGGAGACGATAAAAAATAGTTGAAAATTGGGAGTGGAAAGTTGAGAGTTGTAAAATTTTTCTTTACAACTGCCAATGATGGCTAAAATTACAATTTAGAAGAATTTTCAACTTGTAAGGATTTCTTACAAGTTCATTTCCACGAACGCCAAGTAGAACAAACGGCGCAATTATTTTCCGAAGTTCAAATCAAAAAGAATACGGAAAACATAAATTTCGTACAACTTTCCACATTTTATATATGAAAAATGTGTATTTTTGCCAAAAACATATAGATATGAGCATACAAAGAGATATATTGAACGACTTAAATCAGTGGAAAGAGAGTCGTTACCGCAAGCCGCTTATTTTGCAGGGTGCAAGACAGGTTGGCAAATCGTTTATTCTTAAACAATTTGGCGAGCACTATTTTGAAAATTGTTGCTATGTGAATTTCGATTTTGAAAAGGAACACAGAGCGGAATTTGCCCTGACCAAAGACCCTGCGCGCCTTGTTTCTTATCTGACAGCGGTAAAAGGAATTGATATTAAACCCGAAAAAACATTGATTATTTTCGATGAAATCCAAGAGTGTAACGATGCGTTGAATAGTCTGAAATATTTTCGTGAATTGATGCCCGCGCAAGCGGTTGTGTGTGCAGGCTCGTTGCTCGGCGTGGCGTTGAAGCGCGAGGGTGCGTCGTTTCCTGTTGGGAATGTTGATTTTCTAACACTGTACCCTGTTTCTTTTAAAGAATTTCTCGCACTTTACAACGAAAAATTATTCCAATTTTTGGAAAATTATGTTGCTGCGGAAACTTTGGAAAAAGTACCCGAAATATTTCATACTCAACTAATTGATGCCTACAAAGTGTATATCTGTTGCGGAGGAATGCCCGAAACCATTGTTCGCTACCTTGAAAACAGAAATTGGGAGGAAACCGATACCGTTAATAATCAAATTCTTACTGCCTATACGCTTGATTTTGCCAAACATATAGATAGCAAAGATATTCCCCGTTTGCAGCGGCTTTGGCAAAATATTCAGGATAATTTGGCGAAAGAGGACAGAAAATTTCGTTATTCACTGATAGAAAAAAATGCACGAGGAAGAGATTATGAAAATTCGGTTGAATGGTTGGTTTTGAGCGGATTAGTAAATCGGGTTTTTGAAATTGGCACATTGCGCTTGCCTCTTTCTTCCTGCAAAAACACTAACGCTTTCAAACTGTATCTTTCCGATGCGGGACTTTTGCGCACAAAATTCCGCCTTGCGCCAACTACCATATTGCAGGGCGACAAATTATTTACAGAATTTAAGGGGATTTTAACCGAAAATTATGTATTGCAATCGCTTGTTCGTCAGTTTGGTAACGACATTTTTTATTGGACTTCGGGCAATCAAGCCGAAATAGAATTTGTGTTTCAACTCTCGGAAAAAATCATTCCTGTCGAGGCAAAATCGGCATTAAGCACAAAAGCAAAAAGTTTGTCGGAATACAGAAAAAAATATGTGCCCAAATTGTCAATCCGGTTTTCACTAAAAAATGTGGAGAAAAACGATGATTTGCTCAATTTGCCTTTGTATCTTGCAGATTTTACGAAAATGTTGATACAAAAATATTGATACAAAAACGATAATAAACCTAATTTTTTACCTAATTTCACAAACAAAACAACATTTCGACTATGCTCAATGACCACCTAAGTAACCAAATATGCGACCCACAAAACCTGATTACCTAATTTAAAATCAGGTAATCAGGTTACTTTTGAAGGAAATTCCTTTGTTACTTAGGTGGTCATTGAGCATAGTCGAAATGTTGTTTTGTAAAAAAATCAGGTGTGAAATCAGGTTTTATAAAAACAAATAATTATGCCAAACCTAAAACCCCTAACCACCCTCATAATTCTATTACTCTCAATACATTACACCTACTCGCAATCGCAAGCCGAATTACTCGAAAAAGCATACAAGGAAAATTCAACAGAACTGTTGAAAGAGTTTTTTTGTACGTGGCATCAAGAAGTGCCACCTTTTACCGATGCTGAACTTTTGGAATGGAATGATACTCTTTTTAAGAAATTTATAATGCGTACTATTTTACCGGCGCATAAAGCATTTATTGCATTTTACCAGCCACAGAATTTAGCTAAAATTGACGGCTCGAAATATGGAGAAAATGATACGATTATTAATATTTTGAACTGTTGGAGAAATAATAATGAGTTTCTAATATTAGATGCTTATATTACTCCATTATTGGCAACGCTTCCCGATACTACTCTTTCCGAACAAGAAATAAAGGAATATCTTACCAAAGAAACTAATCGTGAGTGGCATCTTTCTGATACAATAGAAGTAGTAGAAGATGAAAAATGGGGTATTTTTCGTACAATATATATTGACAAAAGCGGAATAGAATTTCAACCTGCTATTCGTTTCGATAACAAAACACTACTTTTTTATTCGTATGAGTATGAGAAAATCATAAACTATTTTCTTGGGCTACTTCCGGAATTTAGTGGTTGGTACGACTTTCCTGTACCTATCCGTTCGCAACAATGTATTGAAAAAAGAAAAGATTTTTTAGAAAACTATGTAAAAATGTATCCGGGCAATTTTGGCAATTGGCTATTGCGATATTCAAGCCCAATAGCACCGGCGATTACATTTGACAAAAATATGCAGTATGCGGTAATTGATTTTCATATGTATTGTGAAGGCTATGATAGGAGAATAGGCGGCATAGCATTTTTGAAAAATGAAAACGGCGAATGGAAATTTATTTCAGCAGAATTAATTTATCCGTGGGGATTGAGAGGTCTTTACTAAAATCAAAAAATTATGATAAACAAAAAAATAGCCGATAGTTTAGGCATTCGCGAACGCCAAGTAGAACAAACGGCGCAATTATTTTTCGAAGGAGCTACAATTCCCTTTGTGGCTCGGTACAGAAAGGAGCGCACAGGAAATTTAGATGAAGTGCAATTGCTTGAAATTCAGCAAAAATTGGAGTATTTCGACACCTTGCAAAAACGCAAAACAACAATTCTTGCAAGCATTGCCGAACAGGAAAAATTAACGCCCGAATTGGAGCGTGCAATCAACGAAACCTACGATGCTACTGCACTCGAAGATTTGTATGCGCCCTACAAACCCAAACGGAAAACTCGTGCCACCGTTGCCCGCGAAAAAGGTTTAGAGCCGTTGGCGTTGTTGATTTACAGTCAAAAAAATGACAACATTCAACAGGAAATTACCGCTACGGTAAAGCGTTTGAATTTGCCAACGGAAGAATGTGTGCAAGGAGCGCAAGATATTATTGCTGAATTGATTAGCGAACGGATTGATGTAAAAAATGCGCTACGCAAAGAATTTGCACAAAATGCACAGATTGCTACAAAAGTTATAAAAACCAAAAAAGACGAGGCTACGAATTACGAGCAGTATTTTGAATTTTCGGAGCTTATTCGCAAATCGCCGTCGCACCGGATTTTGGCAATGATGCGTGGGCACAACGAAGGATTTTTGCGTTTGTCGATTGCGATTGACGAGGCAATTGCCGTAAAAATTATCAATCGTTTGGTGTTGAAAGGCTACAACGATTGTGCGAATTTTGTAAAAATTGCCATAGAAGATGCCTACAAACGCCTGCTGAGCGCACAATTGGAAACGGAATTTTACAACGAACTCAAACAGCGAGCCGACACCGAGGCAATTCGAGTATTTGCCGAAAATTTACGGCAACTCTTGCTTTTGCCACCGCTTGGGCAAAAACGGATTTTAGCACTCGACCCGGGATTTCGTACCGGTTGCAAAGTGGTGTGTTTGAGCGAACAGGGCGATTTGTTGCACAACGAAACTATTTACCCGCACGCTCCGCAGAATGAAACGGCAAAAGCCCGTGCAAAGATTTTGCAATTAGTGCAAAGCTATAAAATTCAAGCAATTGCAATAGGCAACGGCACAGCAAGCCGCGAAACCGAAAATTTTATAAAATACACGAAATTCACGACCGACGTGCAGGTGTTTGTGGTAAGCGAGGCGGGCGCATCGGTGTATTCGGCATCGAAAGTTGCACGCGAGGAATTTCCGAGTTACGATGTAACGGTGCGCGGCGCGATTTCCATTGGCAGGCGATTGATTGACCCCTTGGCGGAGTTGGTAAAAATTGAGCCAAAAGCCATTGGCGTAGGGCAATATCAGCACGATGTGAACCAAACGGAATTGCAGCGCAGCCTTGATTTTACAGTGGAAAGTTGCGTGAATAAAGTGGGCGTGGAACTCAACACGGCGAGTAAACATTTGCTTGCCTACGTTGCCGGAATTGGCAGTTCGTTGGCGGAAAATATCGTAAATTACCGCAAGGAAAACGGCGCATTTTCGTCCCGTGCCGATTTACTGAAAATTCCCAAATTGGGAAAGAAAACATTTGAACAATGTGCCGGATTTTTGCGTATTCGCGGTGCGAAAAATCCTTTGGACAATTCCGCCATACACCCTGAACGTTACGCTTTGGTGCAAACAATGGCTCGTGATTTAAAAGTAACAATTGCCGATTTGTTGAGCAATGCCGAACTACGAAAATCCATTCCAATAGAAAAATACGAAACCGACGAAATCGGCGCAGAAACTTTGCACGACATTTTACAAGAATTAGAAAAACCCGGACGCGACCCACGTGCCGAGTTGCAACAATTTTCATTTGCCGAAGGTTTGAAAACCCTCGACGATGTGCAAGTTGGCGCAGTGTACCCGGGCATTGTGAACAATATTACCAACTTCGGCGCATTCGTAGATATTGGCATTAAGCAAAGCGGTTTAGTGCATATTTCGCAAATTTGCAAGGAATTTATTAGCAATCCGGCTGATGTGCTTTCGCTTAATCAGCATGTGCAGGTGAAAGTGTTGGAGGTTGACAAAGAAAAAAAACGGTTGCAATTAACGATGAAATAAAGCCCCCCTAAATCCCCCCTCAAGGGGGACTTGGTGCCGTGCAAATCACGAAAAATCGTACAAAAATGGCAGAATACAATAACAATATCGGGCAGCAAAGCCCCCCTAAGGGGGGTGGGGGGGCTTTCAACGCCCACACCCACAAAAATTCCCCAAACGCCATAATCAACACCCCATTAGGCAGCATTGATTTTGAAGAAAATCTGCATTATTCCATTGGTATACACCCATGGGATTATATGAAATACTGCGAAAATACAGAAATGTTGCAGCATTGGTTGCAAAATTCTGTAATCTTACCGCAAGTTGTAGCAATCGGCGAATGTGGCATAGACCGCAGTATTGACATAGAAGTAGAATTACAGGAAGATTTGTTTGTTCAGCACATAAAATTAGCGCGACATCACAATAAACCATTGATAATTCATTCAGTACGAGCGTATAACGATATTTTGAAAATGTTGGAACAAACGGATTGCCGTCAGCCAATAGTATTTCATAAATTTACGGGCAATCAACAAATTTACGATAGTTTTAAAGATTTTGATTGTTACTATTCGTTTGGCGCAGAGATGTTTACACGTGTGCAAAGTGTGAAAATGGTGCAAACGTTACCGCTCGAAAAACTTCTTTTTGAAAACGACGATGCCGATGTTTCTATTGACGAAGTATATGCGTTTGCAGCGCAAAAGTTGTGTATTTCGGTAGAAACTTTGCGCGAAACTGTACAACGAACTGCGGAAAAAGTTTTTGGTTTATAGATTACTTCGTTTACTTCGACTTCGCTCAGCAACCACCCCGCAATGACGTTTTTTTGTCGATTTGTGCTAATTCTCAAAAGAGCGTCATTGCGAGGAGGTACGACGAAGCAATCTATAAAATATTTTTACGAGCAGTAGCGCACATTTCAAAAAAAGAATTACATTTGCACCGATTTGGGGCGTTAGCTCAGTTGGCTAGAGTGTTAGACTGGCAGTCTAAAGGTCATGGGTTCGACTCCCATACGCTCCACTTCTTTTGAAAATCAACGGTTTACACGTTGGTTTTTTTTTGTTAATGATGTTTTGTGTAGTTCTTTCAACCCTCGAATGCCTCGTCTCCTTGTCTCCTCGTCTCCTAAAAAACTTAAAAATACGTATTCTGACTTCTCATATTATATTTCACATCTTTGAGCATATCGGCTTTCACACGCAGGGTAAATTCCCAACGTTTTTGCGTACCCATAGGAACCCATGTGAAAAGCATTTCCCAGCAGTGCAAATTTCTGTTAAGATTGAGTGTAGTAAATGAAATTCCCTTTTGTTGAAAATCCCAACCGGTTGAAAAATTAATCCTCCATTGTTTGGTAAGGCTAAAATTACCGCTCACACCCAAGGTTTGCACCACACGATTAGTAACTGTATCAAATTCGCCAAATTCGTTGTAACGAAATTGGCGAGGAATACTTAAATTGTAGCTCAGCGACAAATTCCAAGGCATATCAAAATAAGAATACGTGCCGGTACGCTTGGGCACTTCATCATTTTTTATAGGATTGAAGGAATATGAAGCACCAAAATTCCAATTATCGTCTGTACGCCAAAGTGTGCCAAATCTATCAAGTATAAATTTATTGGTGGGAGGATTGGCAGGTTCGTTTCCATTCACATAAGGGTCAAAATTAGCGGAATACCGAATTGAAATTCGCTGCACAAGCGTAGTATAACCCGAAACCGAAATAAGGCTCATTTTCCTTTCCCCTCTACTTGTATCGGCAGCAAAATTATAGGAACCGCCAATACTCAAACTTTCAATGATTTTCACTTTTTTGTAACCGGTTATGGTATCGGTTTTGCTTTTAATTTTTGCTTCTATGTTATTGTTTATACTAAGGCTTATGGCACTTTTCCGTCCGGCATTTGGCACGCCAAAAATTTCGTAGCTATAATACGAATATTGATGCGTTTGCAGTTTACCTTTCTCATCATACCACCGATACTCGTCATAATACCCAAACCACCTGTCAGAAAAATCGGGTGTAAAATTGTACGAAAGCGTTGGCGTAACCACATGGCGCACAGCTTGCACATATTGGTTTTTAAACTGATACATTCCAAATATTTTTGTAGTAGCCGAAACTCCCGTAGAAAAATCCCATACACGATAAAATCCTGAAACAGTGTCAATTGGCACATCGCGAAAAGGCGTTTCGGTTATCGTGTTTTTGTCCCACTCACGTTCTTTGCGACTGGTGTACCAACGCTCAGTATAGTTAAACGACGGCGTAATCGTTATATGTTTTAACACCCGAAAATTCGTACTTATTGGAATTTGGTGTTGAAGACCATTGCGAAAAGCGTCCCACCAAACAGCCGAAGTAAAAAATGTATCATCCATTTTTGCATTCAGCAAACGGTTTTGAAAATCGGCGGAATATGAAATACTGGTACGATTGTAAAACCGTTCTTTTCGAGTGCTTCCGCTTCGCACTTTAAATGGTTGCTGCGACCCCATGCTAAAACGCATACGAGGCAGCGTGAGCGAAATGGTGCTATCCCTATTATTTTGCGAATGTTCCATCGTTGCATTAAATCGAAACGGCGTACCCACAAATTCCTTAGAATAGGCAATACCCGAAGTAATGTTGGTGTTCAGATATTCGTAGGTATCGTAGGAATTTTGTTTCGAATGCGAGGCTGCGGCAAAATTCACATTGGCACTAAACGTTCCGTGATTCATCGACTTTGGGTCTTGCTGATGATTCCAACGAAGTTGGAATGTGGGGTCTTGCCGCTCTTCATCGAGCACCAAACTTGCATATTCAAAGTCAAAACTACCGGTAAATTTATAACGGGCAACATAATTGCTACGAATAGCGGCACGCCAACTGCCAAAAGTGAAAACATCGCCGGTAAGGCGAATGTCGAAAAAATCGCCAATACCCAAATAATAACCGCCTTCACGAAAGAAAAATCCTTTGTCCCTGTCATCGCCAAATGAAGGCACAATAATACCATTCATACGCCCCTGAGTGATAGGAAAATAACCAAACGGAATAACTATGGGTAGTGTAATTTCGTCAATCACAATCCACGCCGGACCGAATAAAATTTTATCGTCAGGAATAACTTTTCCTTTCGATATTTCCACGTAAAAATGTGGGCAACGTTCGTCGCACGTAGTGTATTTCCCTCTGTGAATGTGAATTTCTCTATTGGCGTGAATTTTTACACGTCCGCCATGCAAAAAGCCTTCATTTTGCTGCGTAAAAATACCAAATGCCAAACCTTGCTTTGTGCGAAAATTATAGCGCATGGAATCGGAATCAAACACATCGCTTCCATCTTTGAAAACCGGCAAACCTACGTATTGATTAGTAGTGCTGTCGAAAATGCCAAACGCTCGCAATTCATTGTTACTCAATCCCATTTCAATAACTTCTGCCGTTAAATCTATTGCTTGGTATTTTACATTGCTCGCCCCAAAAGTTGTTACCCGTTTGGAAGCTATATCAAAAATTATAGAGTCGGCTGCCGAATAATCTACCCGCGAATCAATTGCTTTTGATGCCGGTCGTGCAGGGCTTGTGGTATCTTGAAAAAGCGTATCGGCAGTACTTGCAGAAACGAACAGCGCAGTATCGTTTTGCGCTAAAACACGTGATTGCACACAAAAAAACACAAAAAACACAAAAAAATATTTACAATAAATGTAGTTATTCAAGAGTTTATATGTTACTTTTGTAGTCAAATTTTTGTCTTTGCGTTTTCGTGGCAAAAGTAATGAGAAAAATTAAATACACACTATAAAATTGCTATGACAATTACACTATTATCAAGAAATTATACACAAATAGTAAAAAAAAGCACTCTTATATATATTGTGTGCGCGTTGTTGTGTATAGCTCCCTCTTTTGTTTCGGCTCAGAGTTCTTATAGTTTACGCACCGTGGTAATTGATGCCGGACACGGCGGCAAAGACCCGGGCGCAGTGGGTAAAAAATCAAAAGAAAAAGATATAGCTTTGGCAATTGCACTCAAAACCGGCAAACTTATTGAAGATAATTTCCCTTCGGTAAACGTAATTTACACCCGTAAAACCGACGAATTTGTGGAACTCTACCGCCGAGCCGAAATTGCCAACCGCGCCAATGCCGATTTATTTATTTCAATTCACGTAAATGCCAGCACCAACATAGTAGCCACCGGCACCGATTCGTGGATAATGGGTTTATCGAAAAGTAATGCAAATTTGGAAGTTGCCAAGCGTGAAAATAAAGTAATTGCGGCAGAAAGCAACAATGCAGCTCAATATCAAGGACTTTCGATGGACGACACCGAATCAATCATTATTTTTACCATGATGCAAAGTGCCAATTTGGAACATAGCGGAAATTTAGCATCGTTGTGTCAAACGGAATTTCGTGATAACGTAGGAAGAAAAGACCGGGGCGTGCACACCGCGCCGTTCTTAGTTTTATGGCAAACCACCATGCCCAGCGTTTTGATTGAAACCGGCTTTATTAGCAACGCAGAAGAAGAAGAATATTTAATGACCAATGAAGGGCAAACAGCTCTATCAGAGGCAATTTACCGCGCATTTGCAAATTACAAATCTGCCATAGAAAACAAATCGAACGTAAAAGTGGCGCAACAAGCTACTTCAACCATGCGCCCCCAAGAAAAAATAAAACCGGAGCCGAAAAAAGAAGAACCGAAAAAAGAAGTGGAGTTAGAAATTATTCCCGAACCGGTTGCCCCCGCTCCTCCCCCCGCACGCCAACCGGGTGGACAAGCAAAAGCAAACGATGTATTTGTGCCTCGTGAAATAACTCCGCAACCAACACAACCTGCTACACAAACGCAACCAAAACCGGCACAACCGGCAACTCCTGCAACACAAACTCAAAAACCGGCTACTCAACCAACTGCTCAACCACAAACAAAACCTACTCCTGCTCAATCGTTTCAACAACCAAGCTCCACTCCTGCTGCGACAAACAATACCATATATTATGGTGTACAAATTGTAGCATCGAAAACACAAATTGCACTTACGTCCGACAAATTCAAAGGCGAAAGCGGCGTGTACGAAATTTCCGACGACGGCTGGTACAAATATAATATAGGTAAAACGGCAACATACGCCGAAATCGCAAAAATTCACCAACAAATAAAAGAAAAATTCCCCGAATCGTTTATTGTAGCCCGCAAAGGCAATGAGCGGATTTCGGTGAGCGATGCGAGAAAGATAGCCCCCTAAATCCCCCTCAAGGGGGACTTGCTGAAGCAATAAAATAAGTTAGTAGAAAACAAGTAAGTACGATAAATTAAAACAACATATTATTAACCATTAAATTACAGTTTCTCGAAAATAACCACAACTGTTGGGGGCTTTAAGTCCCCCTTGAGGGGGATTTAGGGGGCTTATTAATTATGAAAAAAGAAAAAGCAATAAACGTAGGATTATTAGTTGTATTATTAATGGCAGTTCTCTTTTGGGGATTGAATTTTTTGAAAGGCAGAAATGTATTTGCCAAAGAAAAAACGTATTACGTAGTATATGAACAAATTAACGGTCTTGAAAAAAACACCGGCGTTTATTTGCGAGGGTTCAAAGTGGGACAAGTACGCAATATTCGTTTCATGTCGTCGGCTTACGATAGGATTCTTGTAGAATTGGCAATTGCCAATGATGTTTTGTTGCCAAAAAACACAACGGCACGTATTTTCAGTTCCGACATTATGGGTACCAAATCGGTTGATTTAATTTTTCCGGAAGAACGCACCGGATTCTATTTTCAAGCAAACGACACTTTGGTTGCCGCTATGGAAGGCGGTATTATAGACCAAGTGCGCATGGAAATTGCACCTTACAAAGTGCACATAGATAATATTATGGAAGCCACGCTTTCAACCATTGAACAATTGAAAGCGCTGATGAATAAAAACACCGTAACTTCAATTCACGAAAGTTTGGCGAATTTGCAAGATGCAATAATAGCAGTGCAACGTGCTGCACGGAGTGCCGATAACATACTTTCGGACAATAGCGAAAATTTGGGCAATATATTAACCAACGTAAGCGATTTTTCACAAACATTGAGCAATAAAAGTGCAAAAATCAGCAGGGTTATCGACAATTTAGACGTTTTTGCCGATTCGCTCAGTCAGGCAAATGTGCATTCGCTCATAAACAATGCCGAAGCTACGGCTGCCGAATTGCAGCAAATAACTCAAAGGATTAACAACGGCGAAGGAACATTGGGCGCACTCATGAACAATGACAAATTATACAATAACTTGGAAAACACATCGGCACAATTAAATAAATTGTTGATTGATGTTCAAAAAAATCCGAAGAGATACGTATCATTCCCTATATTCGGAAGAAAGGCGAAAAATGAAGAAAAATAAGTAACGTACTCAAGCATATTGATTATTAACAACTTATGTTAATTTGCTGAAAATCAACAAATTAAAAATATTTTAAAATAGTTGCATTTCTAATTGATTGAAACAGACAATCATATACTAAAATCGAAAAAAACAAGTAAAAAAACATATTTTTTTCAAAAACTTTTACCCATATTTGTAGAACCTTAAAAAAGAAAAAAAACAAAAAAAACAGTTACTTTTAAATAGATGTTGTAGCAATATGGAACCACTTTTACACGAACAACTTTGGGCTGAATGTACACAAATCATAAAAGACAATTTGCAGTCGGAGCTCACATTTAACACATGGTTTGAACCAATAAAACCTATTAGCGTTGAAAACAATGTACTTACCGTGCAAGTTCCAAGTCCGTTTTACTATGAGTATATAGAGGCTCATTTTATAGATTTATTGAGCAAAGCGTTGCGCCGTATTTTGGGACCGGAGGCAAAATTGGAATATCGTGTGGTAATGGGGCAACCTACCCAAGCCGACCAAGTGCGCACTATGCACCAACCGAGCAAAAACACTGCCAATTTGAGCAATAAATTGTACCACCAACCTACTTACGGCGATGCCGCCAACATTATAAAAAATCCGTTTATAATGCCGGGTGTTAAAAATTTGAATATCGATTCGCAACTCAATCCCAATTATTCGTTTGCCAACTTTATAGAAGGAAACTGCAATCGCCTTGCACGAACTGCCGGTATGGAAGTTGCACAAAATATTGGAAAAACCGCCTTCAACCCATTGTTTATTTACAGCAAACCCGGTTTGGGAAAATCACATTTGGTGCAGGCAATTGGTATTGAAATAAAAGAAAAATACCCTAAAAAAACCGTTCTCTACGTTGATGCCGACACCTTTCAACGTCAGTTTGCCGAGGCTACCATAAAAAATATGCGCAACGATTTTACCCACTTCTATCAAATGATGGACGTGTTGATAATCGACGATGTGCAATACTTGGCAGGAAAAGAGAAAACACAAAAAGAATTTTTCCAAATTTTCAATTATTTGCACCAAAAAGGCAAACAAATCATTTTAACATCGGATTGTCCGCCGGTAGAATTACAAGGTTTGGACGAACGCCTCCTCTCCCGTTTTAAATGGGGCTTATCTGCCGAATTGACCGTGCCCGATTTTGAAACTCGTTTGGAAATTCTCAAACGCAAAATTTACAACGATGGCATTGAAATTCAAGACGAAATAATTGAATACATTGCAAGCCACATAAACACCAACATTCGTGAATTAGAAGGTGTGTTAATTTCAATTTTAGCGCAAACAATTAACAATAAGGAAATTACAATTGATTTAGCAAAAAACATTGTAAAAAAACTTGTAAAAAATTCGCAACAAGATATTTCAATTGATTTCATAAAATCTGCCGTGTGCGATTATTTCAACATTGCCCCCGACCAATTGAAATCAAAAACCCGCAAACGTGAAATTGTGCAATCACGCCAAGTGGCTATGTATTTTGCCAAAACATATACCAAAAATTCCCTTGCATCAATTGGCTCACAAATTGGCGGAAAAGACCACGCAACAGTGCTTCACGCCTGCAAAACGGTTAATAATTTAATGGAAACCGACAAACGATTTAAACGCTGTATTCAAGATATTGAGAAGAGATTCAAGTTACAGTAATTTAGAACACAGATGACGCAGATGACACGGATTTACGCGGATTTTTATAATTGTCTGCGTAAATCCGTGTCATCTGCGTTATCCGCGTTCTTTTAGCTTCTTAATTATTGTAGCCAAATTGCTTCAGCAATTTTTCATTATCACGCCAATCCTTGCTTACTTTTACAAAAAGGTCTAAATGCACCGATTTTTGTAAAAACGCCTCAATATCTTTGCGAGCCTCTATTCCAAGTTTTTTTATGCCTGCTCCTTTGCTGCCAATAATAATACCTTTTTGCGAATCGCGAGCAACCAAAATTACTCCTCGTATTATATCACGATTTTCACCTTCTTCGTAGCTATCAACCACAACCTCAACAGAATAGGGAATTTCTTTTTGATACAACAGCAATATTTTTTCGCGTATAATTTCCGACACAAAAAAACGGGTTGGCTTATCGGTCAATACATCTTTATCGTAATACGGCTCACCTTCGGGTAAAAGTTCAATAATGCGCTTCAAAATATATTCCGTATTAAACGTGTTCAATGCCGAACAGGGAATAATTTCCGCTTGTGGCAAACGTTCTTCCCATTGTTCAACCAATTTTACCAATTGTTCTTGCGTTGTAAGGTCTATTTTATTTAAAATCAATAACGTAGGAGTTTTCTTTTTCTGAATTTTCGCCAAAAACTCTTCGTTTTTATCGGCAGTTTCCTGTACATCGGTTATATACACAATCACATCGGCATCAACAAGCGCCGATTCCGAAAATTTGAGCATGCTTTCCTGCAATTTATAGGCAGGTTTCAACACACCCGGCGTATCGGAAAACACTATTTGATAGTCGTCGGCATTGAGAATACCCAAAATTCTGTGGCGTGTGGTTTGCGATTTATTGGTAACTATCGATAGGCGTTCGCCCACCAATTCGTTCATCAGCGTTGATTTTCCAACATTGGGATTTCCTACAATATTTACAAATCCTGATTTGTGTTTTGTTTGTGTCATACAAAAAAAATTATTTGAGCAAAATTATCAAAAAATTTCAAATTTATTTTGCTCAATTAAAAATAACTTTATATTTGCAAAAAATAAAAAAGCAAAAATGACAATTTCAAACAAATATTGGTGGCGCAACTTACAACTCTCATAGTCGTAAGCACACTACCTATTTGTATATATAATAAAACAAAAAAGGTCTATCGTCTTACGGTAGACCTTTTTTATTAAAAAGACCAGCCCCCTAAATCCCCCTCAAGGGGGACTTGAAGAAAGCCCCCAACCCCCTCAGGGGGCTAAGGAAAGAAAAATAAAAATGAATAAAAAATGAAACAAACTAAATAATTAAACCACCGCTTTCTTTCTCCTCCCCCCTGAGGGGGAGGTCGGGAGGGGGCTTTTAACTCAAAACTATGTATCAAGCAAACGAACAAGGATTTTACGGCGAATTTGGCGGAGCATATATCCCCGAAATTTTATACAGCTGTGTGCTGGAATTGCAACAGACCTATTTACAAGTAATTGAAAGCAAGGAATTTCAAACAGAATATCACGAACTTTTGCGTGATTATGTTGGTCGCCCTTCGCCGCTGTACCACGCCAAACGATTAAGCGAACGCTATGGTGCGAAAATTTACCTCAAACGTGAAGATTTGAACCACACCGGCGCACACAAAATAAACAACACAATCGGGCAAATTTTGCTTGCCAAACACATGGGCAAAACCCGCATAATTGCCGAGACCGGCGCAGGACAACACGGCGTTGCCACCGCTACGGTGTGCGCGCTTATGAATTTACCCTGCGTGGTGTATATGGGCAAACTCGATGTGGAACGCCAACAGCCAAACGTAAAAAAAATGGAAATGTTGGGCGCAACGGTTGTGCCGGTTACAAGCGGCAATATGACGCTCAAAGATGCCACCAACGAGGCAATTCGCGATTGGTGTTCGCACCCAAGCGACACGTTTTATATTATTGGCTCAACGGTTGGTCCGCACCCCTACCCCGATATGGTTGCGCGTTTGCAATCGGTTATCAGTGCCGAAGTTAAAGAACAATTGCAGGAAAAAGAAGGGCGCTCACACCCCGATTATTTAATGGCATGCGTTGGCGGCGGAAGTAACGCAGCCGGCACGGTGTATCATTATTTAGACGACAATCGCGTAAAAATAACCCTCGCCGAAGCCGCCGGCAAAGGCGTTGACAGTGGCGAAAGTGCAGCCACCATTCATTTGGGAACAGAGGGAATTATTCACGGTTCACGCACGCTGCTTATGCAAACGCCCGACGGGCAAATTGTAGAGCCCTACTCTATTTCGGCAGGTTTGGATTACCCGGGAATTGGTCCTTTGCACGCACATTTGGCACGCAGCGGACGGGCGCAAATTCTCGCTGTGGACGACGATGAGGCAATTCGTGCCGCTTTTGAATTGACGCAATTGGAAGGAATTATTCCGGCATTGGAAAGTTCACACGCTTTGGGGGCTTTACCGAAAATGAAATTTAAAGCGAGCGATGTGGTGGTGCTAACTCTTTCGGGTAGAGGCGATAAGGATATGGATACTTATTTGAGGTATTTTAATAGATAGGATTATGAGAAAGAAAATATTAAAAATAATAGGTATTTCAATTTTATCAATCATTGCATTGATTGTGTTGACACTTACTGTTCTTTTCATTTATAATAGAATAAAGTATCATAATCCAAAGACAGAAGATATTAAATATATGCTAATTAAAAAGACCGGTTGGGTACTTTTTGATACTATTCAGCCTACAAATATGGCGTTGTTAATCACAGATACAAAAGAAATGAAAGAAGCCCAAGAATTATTTTTGGCAAAACAAACAACTGCACATATGTGTGGCTATCATTACAAAATATCTTTTTTGTATGATACAGACAGTATATATACTTGGACATCATTTAATAAAAAATGTGAAGTTTTTGATTACAAACCGGTAAAAACGCAAAAGCTTTTGGATTATTACGGCAATCAACTTGAAACAAATCCAACACATTATATTTATGATGTAAAAATTCCTGTAACCATAAAACCCGATGAAGCAAAAGAGATGTTGAAACATAGTGGTTTAATGGTGTTCTTTTTAAACGGAAAATCAGAATATTACAATAGAAACGCCAATACTTATACTTATTCGGTACAAATAGTTGATACTTCTAACGATATTGAAGTTATCAAGCAAAAATTAAAACCGTATGCGTTTATAACAGAAATTTCAAAATATGACAGATAAAATATTACGGTGCTACGCACCTAACCTAAACGGCAAATTATTATACTACAAAGATTGCGGTGCTAACGCACCTTTTACCAAACAATTAACATAAAAATATATGAAACCTAAACAAAAAAACCAATTTGGCGGTCAGTGACCACCAAATTCTAACAAGCTAAAAATCAATCAATAAGAATTCACCGGACAGTGTCTGGTAAATTAAAACAAATTCGGCAGACAGTGTCTGCCGAATTGAAAAAAGGTGCATTAGCACCGAAAATATTTGTAAAATAGACAAAGAAATATCAACAAAGGCACAGAGTGCCGCAATATTTGTAGAATAAACAATAAAACACAAACAAAGGCACAGAGTGCCGTAATATTTGTAACATAAATAAATTAACCACAAACAAAAGGTGCATAGCACCGCAATAGTAAAATTATGGCAAACACATACACACAATGTTATTTTCATTTGGTTTTTTCGCCAAAAAATCGTGATGCCTTGATTGGCAAAACGTGGAAGGACGAATTGGAAAAATATATCACAGGCATTGTTCAAGCACGAAAACACAAAATGTTGGCAATTTCAGCAATGAAAGACCACGTTCATATTTTAATTGGTTATAATGTGAGCGAATTAATTCCCGATTTGGTCAGTGAAATAAAAACATCAACCAATCAATGGATTAAAGAACATAAATTTTCGCCATTTAAATTTGATTGGCAAAAAGGTTATGGTGCATTTACACATTCACGGTCGCAAATTGATGATGTAGTAAAATACATTTTAAATCAAGAAGAACATCATAAGAAAAGACCCTTCAGAGAAGAATATTTGGAAATGTTGCGAAAAAATGACATTGCATTTGATGACCATTATTTGTTTGAATTTTTTGATGAATAGCAATTTTAATATTACGGTGCGATGCACCTAAAATGAAATATGAATAATTTAAACTACAAAGATTACGGTGCTACGCACCTCAACTGAATAAATACAACTAATTGCTACAAATATTTGCGGTGCTAACGCACCTGTTAACAAAAACAAAGGCACAGAGTGCTATAATATTTGTAGCAATCCAAAATAAACAGAGCGAAAGGTGCATAGCACCGTAATCTTTGTAGTAAAAAACGACAAATACAATAATCAAAGGTGCGTAGCACCGCAATATAAATCAAACAAAACGAACAAAAACACATTATTATGAAAATAAAAACCACCTCAAAAAAAATGCTCGCCGACCTGCAAACCCCTGTCGGCATATACTTAAAAATAAGAGATTTAGGTACGCAATCCGTACTTTTGGAAAGTTCCGACTATCACGGTGGAAACAATAGTTTTTCGTACATCGGTTTTTGTCCGATTGGTAGTTTTTCGGTAAATAAATTCACGATTACCGAGAAATTTCCCGATGGAACGGAAAAACAAGTCAAAATTACGGACAAAAATACTTTGCCTGATGAGTTTGATAAGTACCTAAAAAAAATAGCCCCCCCCTGCCCCCCCTCAGGGGGGGAGAAAGGCGACCGGCAGGCACCCCCCCCTGAGGGGGGCGGGGGGG
>WQTX01000037.1 GCA_009786075.1 Bacteroidota bacterium
AGCTGCGGGGTTCCACCTCTTCCCATTCCGAACAGAGAAGTTAAGACCGCTTGCGCCGATGGTACTGCATTTCGTGGGAGAGTAGGTCGCCGCCTTTTTTTATACAAACCTGTTAAGTTTCAAAAACTTAACAGGTTTTTGGTTTTTTTGAGAAATTATTTTCTTCAAAAATTTGGATTTTGATAACTTTAAAGTTAACTTTGCAAAATGAATACAGAAAGACAAATTATTTTTCATAAACAGTATTTTTTAGACTTCTATTTAGAGCAGTCGGAAAAAGTACAGGAAAAAATAGAGTATGTTTTTAAGATTATTCGTACAGTTCAAAATGTTCCGAAAAAATTTCTTGACCATTTGACAGGAACGGATGGACTTTTTGAAATACGAATAGAATTTGAAAGCAATATTTATCGAATTTTTTGCTGTTTCGACAAAGGTAATTTGGTGGTGTTGTTCAATGGATTTCAGAAAAAGACGCAGAAAACGCCTAAAAAAGAAATTGAATTGGCGTTGGAATTGAAAGAAGATTATTTTAACTCAAAAAAGGAACAGAAAAATGAAAAATGAAGAAATCAGAAATGTTAAAAGCTTTGATGAGTTATTAGACATTAAATACGGAAAAATTGGAGCAAAAGAACGTGATGCTTTTGAAGAGCGAGCGCAGTATTTTGTAATTAGCGAAATGCTGAAAGAAACTCGAAAAGAGGCTCAAATAACACAGGAACAACTTGCAGAAAAGGTTGGTACGAAAAAAAGTTATATCTCACGACTTGAAAATGGGAAGTGTGACATACAACTCTCAACTCTTTTTAGAATTTTTGAATTAGGACTTGGTAGACGGGTAAATGTATTAATTAGCTAAAAAACAAAAAATATTACCTCACAGAGAAGTTAAAAGCAATGTTCGCAAGGTCATTGCTTTTTTTGTGTGTAGCAGCGTGTTACTTTTTCAAGAAAAAAAGTATTTTTGTAAAAAACAAAGCCAATGAACACCAAAACCGATAAAAAATTCAAACTAACCCCCACCCAACAAAAGCACCGCTCCGAATTAGGACGCAAAGGCGAAGACCTTGCCTGCGCATATTTGCAGGAAAGGGGATTTCGGATTTTACACCGCAATTGGCGCAGTGTGCACAAAGAAATTGATATTGTAGCGAAAAAAGATGGAATACTTCACATCGTGGAAGTGAAAACACGTTCGAGTAATTTTATGGTTGCTCCGGAAGAGGCTATAACTATGGCGAAACAGCGATTGTTGATACGAGCGGCGCAGGCGTATATCAATTATTCTTCATTTGAAGGCGAGGCACAATTCGATGTTTTTTCGATTATTGTAAGTGCACATTCGCACGAAATTACCTATATTCCACAGGCGTTTTACCCGTTGATTAGGAAATAGAAGTAAACTTTTATTCTAATTTGCACATAAAGGGTGTTTATAATTAACTGCACGGAGCACTTCACCGTTTGTAATTAATTTGTATTTTTGTGGTTTGTTTAGATATAAGACTAATAGACACAAGACCGTTAGACAATTGAATATCTATGAATATCCTAATATCAATTAATATCAGATACAATGAAAAAACTTGCAAACTGCTTACTCTCTTTACTTTTCATATTTTTAATATATTCATGTAATAATGAAGAAAAAGAAGAGCAAGAAGAGGTACAAGAAGAAACAATCATAAAATACGGCATACAAGTGAATGATTTTGAGATAATTGAATCAACTTTTCCGAAGAACAAAACTTTGACCGAAATTTTTCTTGAAGCGGGTTTGCCCAAAACTACGGTATTTTATATCACGCAAAATTGTGATTCGGTGCTCAATCTGCGCAAAATAAAAGCCGGTAATCCTATTACCAAAATGGTGTGCAAAATGGATTCTACTTTGCAATATTTTGTCTATGAAATCAACAATATAGAACACGTGATTTTCGATGTGCGCGATAGTGCCAATGTGGTATTTTATAAAGCTCGCAAACCGGTAGAAGTGCGGCAAACGAAATATTATGGTGAAATTACATCGTCGCTGTGGAATGCGCTTGCGGGGCAAGAAATGGGTGCTGGGCTTGCCGTAGAAATGTCGGAAATGTTTGCGTGGTCGATAGATTTTTTCGGTTTACAACCGGGCGATTGGTTCAAAGTGGTGTTTACCGAAGAATTTGTGGAGGGCAAAAGTGTGAATCTGAAATCAATTGATTACGCCGTTTTCAATCATCAAGGCAAAGATTATTATGCAATTCCGTTTATGGGCAGCAACGGAAAAATAGAATTTTTCGACGCAGACGGCAATAGTGCAAAAAAAGCATTTTTGAAAGCGCCGCTTAAATTTGCACGTGTGAGTTCGGGTTTTACATCGGCACGCAAACACCCGGTGCTGCGTATTGTGCGTCCGCATTATGGTGTGGATTATGCTGCGCCTACGGGTACGCCGGTTATGGCAATTGGGCACGGTGTGGTTATCAGCAAAGGGTATTCGGGTGGCGCAGGCAATATGGTAAAAATAAAACATAGCAACAATTATGTGAGTTCCTACATGCACCTCTCAAAATTTGGCAGCGGCATACAGCAAGGTTCTCGTGTGTCGCAAGGGCAAGTGATTGGTTATGTGGGAAGTACGGGGCTTTCAACCGGTCCGCATTTGGATTTTAGAATTTATCAAAACGGTACGCCTGTCAATCCGTTGAAAGTGGTATCGCCACCTTCGGAGCCGGTTGCAAAAGATAAATTGCCGGAGTTTAAGGCTTTGAGGGATAGTTTGGTGCAGGTGTTGGGGACTATTCCTAAGAAGTAATGTTGTCCGAACCACGATTTTTACAAGATTTATAAGATGAACAAGATAAACAAGGCAGTAATATATCTTTTGGGTTTTGTACTTTTTTATAATTGTGCAACACACACAAAATTGATAAACACAGAGCCAAAAAACATATCTACATTTTCGGTTGAAAATTTTAATGGAAATTATTGTAATAAAAATAAAGAGAGAGTGAGTGATTCGGCATATTCATCGTTATGGGATAATTTATGTGAAAATCGAATATTTGGAAAACGGAAAGTAAGTTATACAGATTTATCGGTCGTAAGTTTAAAATTTGAAAGTAACAAATTGATTGTTAATTTAATAGAAAATGAAAATATAGTAGCTACAAAAATTCTTAAAGGAAAGGTAAAAGACAATTATGTGTCAATAAGAAAAATACGTAGATTTATACCAATTCCATTTTTTTTGTGGTATAATAGCAATAAAATTATTTTAGGCAATTTGGACAATGGCGATTTAGTACTCAAAGATAAATATAATTCATTTGGGTGGTTTTTATTTTTTGCAGATGGAAGCGATGGAATTTTCTCGGCAGGATATGAAAAATTAAATTTAAGAGAAGATAACAATGAATGAAATAGCACCAGACTACAAACAATGGCTCATTGACCTAAAAACGAGAATTCGTCAAAGTCAAATTAAAGCCGCTATACAAGTAAATACCGAATTACTCCGTCTTTATTGGGATTTGGGGCAAGATATAGTTGTTCGCCAAATGGAAGCGGCTTGGGGAAGCGGCTTTTTTGAGCAGCTAAGTAAGGATTTGAGAAAGGAATTTCCTGATATGAAGGGGTTTTCTGAACGAAATTTACTTTATATGAAACGGTTTTATTTGTTTTATAGTAAAAAAGAACAAATTCTGCTCCAAGTTGGGACAGAAATTAATACACTAATTCCGCACCAACTTGGTGCAAAATTACAAGTTGTTGATAATAAGGGAAATATAATTCCGCACCAAGTTGGTGACGAATTTGAAAGCAATCCAATTTTTCAAATTCCGTGGCGACACCACGTAGAAATTATAACAAAATGTAAATCCATAAAAGAAGCCTTATTTTATGTTCAAAAAACCATACAAAACAATTGGAGCAGGTCGGTTTTAATGAATTTTTTGGAAGCAGATTTATATTCGGCACAAGGAAAATCGTTGAATAATTTTTCACGGTTGCTGCCCGAGCCGCAAAGTGATTTGGCAAACGAAATTTTAAAAGACCCCTATAATTTTGATTTTTTCACTCTTACCGAAAAATACAAAGAAAAGGAATTGGAAGATGCCTTGATTGACAATATTGCCAAATTTTTGTTGGAATTGGGACAAGGATTTGCTTACCTTGGCAGGCAAGTGCCGGTAAAAATAGGAAAACGAGAACGAAATATCGACTTGCTTTTTTATCACACCGACTTGCATTGTTATGTAGTGATTGAACTGAAAACAGGCGAATTTGAGGCGGAACATACCGGTAAATTGGGATTGTATATTTCAGCAATCAATCATCAGCGAAAAACCGAAAGAGACGAACCAACTATTGGGCTACTGATATGCAAAACAAAAGACAACATTGAAGTGCAATATTCGTTGGAAAGTACAAATCAACCGATTGGCGTTTCGGAATACCAACTTTCAAAACTGTTGCCCGAAAATTATAAATCGGTTTTGCCAAGTATTGAGGAAATTGAAAATCAACTAAAAAACAATGCAAAATAATACTCCTCTTTTCCGCTACCGTATTCACTTAGCATACAACGGCACTCGATTTTTCGGCTGGCAAATTCAGCCGCACCAAATTTCGGTGCAGGAATGTTTAACACAGGCATTGGAAAAAATCGTAAAACTTTCGGGCGCAATAGTAGGAGCGGGGCGCACCGATACCGGCGTGCACGCTCATTCGTTTTACGTGCATTTTGATTGCGAATACGAAATTGATACGCAAACAATTACCAATAAACTCAACAGAATGTTGCCTGCCGATATTGTGATATTTTCAATTACAGCCGTTGCTCTCGATTTTCACGCTCGATTTTCGGCGAAAAAACGGAAATATCGCTATACAATTACGCAAACGAAAAATCCTTTTTTGCAAGAAACTGCATATTTTTTCCCGTTTCCGCTCAATATTGAGGTAATGAACGAAGCCTGTAAACTATTGATTGGCACGCACGATTTTACAAGTTTTAGCAAATTGCACACCGATGTAACGAATAATATATGTACAATATATTCGGCACAATGGCAAAAAAACGGCGATGTGTTGGAATTTTACATTGAAGCAAACCGGTTTTTACGCAATATGGTGCGGGCAATTACCGGCACTTTGCTCGATGTTGGTCAAGAAAAAATTGATATACAGGAATTTCAAGAAATAATAGCGGCAAAAAATCGCCAACGAGCCGGACAGTCAATCCCTGCCTGTGGATTAAGCTTGATTGATATTGAATATTAGAGATGCACAAAAAAACACATTTTTTTGTGTAGAAATACGAAAACCTATATCTTTGTATAAATTAAAAGTATGAAAGGAGATTTTATATGTTAACTGATTTTTATGCCGGATTGACTATTGTGGTTATATTAATTTTTACAGGTTTTTTTCTTAGTAAGATTAAAATTATTACTGATGAGGGTGTAAAATTCTTAAGTAATTTAATTTTAACTGTTGCATTGCCTGTTGCATTTTTTAATTCATTTCCAGATGAATTTAATTTTGCCGATTTTAGATTATTTCTTTGGGGATTAGTGAGTTGTGTCGTTGTCTTATCTTTACTAATATTATTTTCACAAGTACTTTTTTCTAAAAAATTAATTAAAAACAATAATTATGAGTATAAATTCGCATTTGCTTTCAATAATACTTCGTTTATTGGCTATCCTTTAGTTTCTATGGCTTTTGGTCAAGAAGGGCTGGTTGCATACGCAGGATTTATGTTACCCTGGGTAATTGCTCTATTTACTTATGGTGTGTGGCTTTTTAATGATAATTACACTTGGAAAGATACTCTAAAAGGAATTGTAAATCCAAATGTTGTTGGAATTGTTTTGGGTGCTGTTTTCTTTATATTTGGAATTCAACTACCGTCATTAATAGATAAAACAGTTGGTTTGATAGCCGGATTAACAACTCCGCTGGCATTACTGTGTATAGGGTTTATGTTGAGTGAAGCAAAACTAAAAGTTCTGTTTAAACGTTGGCAAGTAGTTTTTGTTTGTTTAACACAGTTAACTATTCCACCAATATTTACCTGGGCACTTCTTAAAATGGTTGGAGCTCCACCTGTTATAATCAGTGTGCTTGTTTTGATGCAAGCACTGCCAACTGCCGCTACTCTTGGATTATTTAATAAAAAATATAAAAACACTGAGAGTGAATCCGGCGAAATAGTTACACTTAGTACTATATTGGCAGGTATTACTGTGCCAATATTAATTTACTTTTTTGTAGCGTAACCATGCAGTTCCTAAAACAACTTTTCAATACCGAAAAATCCGACAAAGCAATTTATAAAAAATTGGGTTACACAACCGACCAAGAAGGAATTTTGCGCCGTTTCCTGCGTGAAGAACAAGGGTGGCGAACGCATTTGGAACATTCAAAACAATGTATTCGAGAATTTTACGCCGATAAACAATACAAATCAATCGCAATTTTTGGTAGCGGTTGGCTGTTAGATGTGCCTATTAACGATTTGCTGCGAGATTTTGAACACGTGTATTTATGCGATATTTCGCACCCTCGCCAAATTACGCATAAATACAGGCATTGCGTTAATTTGCATTTTGTGGAATGTGATATTACCGGCGGTTTTGCTCGGCATATTTACGATTGTTTGTATCAAAAGAAAGAATATACTGCTGCCGACATTTTTAATTTTGAGCCAGATTTTCAATTTTTGCCTGAAACGCTTGATTGCGTGGTTTCGCTCAATGTGTTGAATCAACTCGATGGGTTGATGCTTGATGCTTTGGAAAGTAATATGCAGTTGAGTATCAATGAGATTGAACAGTTTAAAACGCTTATTCAAACGCAGCATATAGAACTACTTTCTGCTTATCCGTATTGTTTAATAAGCGATTGGAGCAAAATTTCTATATCACAAAAAAACGGCATTTCCGAAGAAACACCGTTAACTTTTACACAAAGTAAACTACCTCCTTTACAGCACGAATGGCTGTGGAAATTTGACTCGCAAGGAAATTACGAAAGCGATACAATTGTACAATTTCGTGTGAAAGCGTTTTTTATGCAATAGGGCACTTCTAAAAATATGTTTTCTCTATTGCGTGACGTGGCTTCGAGAGCCTCAGCCACCGGGTAACCCGTAAGTTTCGGTCTTTCCGGTGGCTGAGGTTCTCGAAGCCACAATTTTTATAAGTCCCTTTACAGGCTATCGCCAAAATCCTCACGGAATTTAGCCATAAGTTTTTGAGGCCAGTCGCTCGTAGGAGCAAGTTTACCCATAAAGAAACGAAGTACCGGTGGCTCATACACAAATTTCAATCCGCCAATCAATTCACGATTTTCGTATAACCAATGTAAACGGTCGATTACATACGTTATTTGTGAAAGCGTGAACACACGGCGTGGAACAGCCAAACGTAAAAGTTCCATATCGGCGTAGGTTTCGTTGCCATATTCATCACGTTGGTTCGATACCGAGCCGCGTTCCATGCCGCGCACACCCGAAATTAAGAAAAATGCTGCTGCAAGTGCACCGGCAGGATATTGCGTTTGCGGCAAGTGGGCGCAAAACTTCATTGCATCTACGTGCGCTCCAAGCACTCCCGGAGGCGTAATCATAGGAATACCATATTTTTTAGCTTCGTACACCAAATATTTTATAAATTCGGGGCTTTGGCAAATCATAGTTTCGTCCAACGTTTCATACAAACCAACTGCCATAGCTTCAACTTCACGCACCGAAATACCACCGTAAGTTAAGAATCCTTCAAACAGAGGAACAAGCGGTTCGAGTTCACGATACACTTTTTCGTTGTTGGTGCAAATACCGCCGCCTCGTGAAGAACTTAATTTGCGTGCCGAAAAATATACAATATCGGAAAGTCCGGTCATGACTTTTATGATTTCAGCCATCGACGAATTTTTAAATTCTTCTTCACGTTGTTTTACCAAATAGGCATTTTCGCCCAAAAGTGAAGCATCAAGTACTAAACGAATGCCGTATTTATTGGCAATGGCACGCACATCACGTAAATTTTGAATTGAAAACGGTTGTCCGCCAATCAAATTTGTTGATGCTTCCATACGAATGTAGGGAATATTTTCAATCCCGTGAAGGTTAATCACTTCCTCGAGTTTTTCAATATTCATATTGCCCTTGAACGGGTGCACCGAATCAATCACGTATGCCTCGTCGTACAACAATTCGGCAATAGAACCGCCATATTCGGTAATGTGTGCAAGTGCAGTTGTAAAGTGGTAGTTCATAGGCACTAACGAGCCTTTGCGCACATAGGCTTTGCCCAAAATATTTTCGGCAGCACGTCCTTGGTGCACCGGCAGTAAGAATTTTTGACCAAGTACATCTTCTATGGCTTTTTGCAAACGCATAAAACTTTGTGAACCGGCATAGGCATCGTCGGCACGCAACATTGCCGATACTTGATTGTCGCTCATAGCGTTGGTGCCGCTATCGGTAAGCATATCTAAAAATACATCGAGCGTATTTAATTGAAATGTATTGTAACCGCCCTCTTCAAGCGCCTGCAAGCGGCGTTCAATAGGCACTAAATGGAGTTTTTGTACAATTCGTACTTTGTGCAATTCAATGGGCACATCGTGTCCGCTGTAAAATTTTACTTTTGGAGTTTCGTTTGGGTTCATTATTTTTATGCTTTTATTTTTTCAATTTTTTCGCCACCGGCTCCGTTGGTCTCGATGGTACTCTGCCTGTGTAATTTGCCGCCGACACTTCAACGCTCATTATGCTGCCTATGTCTTCGGTTGTGAGGGTATATGTGGGGCTGTTTGTGCCAACTGTTGTTGTGCCTCGTTTCCATACGTATGTAATTGCGCCGAGCGGTTCTTCCGAGTATATTCCTGAGATGTCTGCCGTGAGGGTTGCGCCAAGGGCGGCCGCGCCGGTAATGGTAACTCTGCCGGCAAGCGGTGAAGTGCTTTGTATTCTTATATATTTAGGGAAACCGGTAAGGGTAAGAGGCTTGGTGGGGNATATGCCGGTTGTTGGTTTGTCGGCGTCGGCGTTTTTGCTTTTTGCCCAAAGATAGTAAGCCGGTAGGGTTAATGACCCTTCAAACACACTGATTGGTTCGTAAAGATTGCTCCGTGCCGTAACCGTTCCGCCGTTGATTCTAATATAGCCTAAAAGGGCAAGAATACCGTTTCCATTTCCTTCTGCATTGAGCGTTCCGCCGTTTATGATAATATCGCCGCTGCTTGCAAATATACCCGACCCTTGACCGGTGGTATTTGCGACAGCGTTTACCGTACCGCTTTCAATGGTAATGCCAAGTACGTGCATTCCGTGGCATTGCGCTGCGCCTCCGTTTGCTGTGGCGTTAAGCGTTCCGTTTCCGGTAATGGTTAGGTTTCGTGCGCGAATTGCCCGTGCTTCTCTTTCCGATGCTATAAAAGTGTTTACACCGGAAATATGTAAGGTAATATCGTCGGTGATAATGAGCGCATTAGATGCCTCTGCTTTCCACCCAAAACTATTGAGCGAAAGGGTGCCGTTGCGGTAAGTCCATCTGTCGGCTTGCTCAGTGTATTCGGGGTCGGTGTCTTCATTGTATACTCCGTTGGCGTTTTTGTCGAGATAGAATTTGCCGTCGGCTACATTGAAAATTAGGGCATAGTCAGAAGCAACTATAACTGCTTCCGGTTTTGCTTCCGGCTCTGTTTTTGGTTTTGCTACCGGTTCTTCTTTCGGTTCAGCCTTAGGTTCTTCTTTTGGTTCAGTTTTTGGCTCTTCTTTTGGCTCCGCTTTCGGTTCCGTTTTTGGTTCTTCTTTCGGTGCTACTACTGTTTCTACTTTTGGTTCCACTTTCGGCTCTACCTTTGGCTCAACTTTCGGTTCCACTTTTTTAATAGTTTCGGTGGCAACTACAATGCTGAATTTGGTTGTCGGATTTTGCAATGTGTAATTTCCGTTTGCAGGATTGAAACTTGCGGTGGCAGTGTAGCCGGTGCCTATATCGGTTTGTGCGCCCTGTACGGCAAGGTTGATTGTGCCGCCAAAGCCTTCGATTGAGGCGGTTGGAACTTGTGCTGCGCTGTTGTAGGGCAAAGTTGTATTTGCCCAATTAACCGTTACGGGTTTTGGAGCAATGGTAAACGATTGTGTTTCATTGCTAAGCGAATAGTTGAGATTAGCAGGAACGATAAATGCCACTGCCGAGTGAATTCCTGCATCAATTCGTGCACCTTCTACGGTAAGGTTGATTGTTTTACCGTCGATGACGGCAACGGCGGTTGGTCGTTGCGGTGTGCCGTTGTAAACAAGGTTTGTATTGCTCCACTCTATGGTTGCCGGTTTTGCCGAAATGATGAACGTTTCCGTAGGATTGCTTAGTGTATAGTTTTTGAAAATAGGGTCAGAAGGGAGAGTTACCGTTGCGGTGTGTCGTCCTGCATTGGTGCGCTCGCCTGTTACGTTCAGCGTTTTTGTGCCGGTTGAGCCTATGCCTGTGAATGTTGCTGTTGGTTTTTGCGCCTTGCCGTTGAAAGTCAATGCGAGGTCTGACCAATTAACGGTGGCGGCAAATGGCGAAATGGTAAAATTCGCTGTCGGATTATTCAGCGTGTAGTTATCGTTTGCTTTGGCAAAACTTGCCGTTGAGGTAAAAGTTCCCACGTTGGTTTGCTCGCCCGTTACCTTCAACGCTATTGTACCGTCAGTACCTGCGCCGGTGATTGTGGCGGTTGGTTTTTGTGCCGAACCGTTGAAGGTAAGGTTTGTATTTTCCCAATTTATATTCACGGCTTTTGGCGTAATTTGAAAATCAGCTCCGTAGAAATCAATAAAATAATTATCGCCCACCGCCAGTGTTCCTTGTTTTATGTAGAAACTGCCCACGTTTTCGCCTGCCGCGCGGCTTAGTTCGCCGGTAAACAGGTCGGGGCTGATTGATTCGGGAGTCCACGTAAAATCAAGTACAGGGTCGCTGTCGCCAAACGTTTTGGTTTTGTTGTTTGCTTTTACAGTAATTATTCGCGGCGCAATGTTGAAATTTACGGTTGTGCCGTTGAGTGTGTAGTTTCCGCCGGCAGGGAAATCAGTGGTGGCAATGAAGCCTGTACCTATATTTGTTTGTGATCCCAATACTGCGAGGCGGATTGTGCCGTCGTTGCCTGCGCCTGCGATTGTGGCGGTTGGGGCTTGCGGTGTGCCGTTGTACATCAACGTTGTATTTGTCCAATCAACAGTTACGTTTTTTGGGGCAATGGTAAACGTTTGCGTTGCATTGCTCAGCGAATAATTGTAATTGGCAGGAATAATGTGTGCCACTGCGGTGTGAGTTCCCGCATCGGTTCGCTCGCCTTCTACGGTAAGGTCTATTTTGTTGCCGTTAATGTCGGTAATCATAGCGGTTGGTCGTTGCGATGTGCCGCTGTATATAAGGTTTGTATTGCTCCAAGCTATGGTTACAGGTTTGGCAGCAATGGTGAAATTTTCCGTAAGATTGCGGAAGGTATAGTTTTTGAAAACAGGGTCGGCAGGGAGAGTTGCTGTTGCGTAGAATCGCCCTGCGTTGGTTTGCTCGCCTGTTACATTCAGCGTTTTTGTGCCGTCGTTGCCCACGCCTGTGAAAACTGCCGTTGGTCGTTGCGCTTTTCCGTTGAAAGTTAGTGCGAGGTCTGACCAATTAATAGTTGCGGCAAGCGGCGAAATGATAAAATTCGCTGTCGGATTGTTCAGCGTGTAGTTATTGTTTTCAGGTTTGAAACTTGCCGTTGCTGTGAAAGTTCCCACATTGGTTTGTGCGCCCGTTACATTCAGTGTTATAGTGCCGTCGGCGGCTATGCCTGTAATTGTGGCGGTTGGGGCTTGTGCCGAGCCGTTGTAGGTAAGGTTTGTATTTGTCCAATCCACGTTTACTGCTTTTGGCGTAATTTGAAAATCAGCTCCGTAAAAATCAATGGTGTGATTATTATCTACCGACAGCGTTCCTTGTTTTATGTAAAAACTGCCTGCATTTTCGCCTTCCGCGCGGCTTAGTGCGCCGGTAAACCGGTCTGCGCCGAATGATGCGGGTGTCCACGTAAAATCAAGTGCGGGGTCGCTGCTGCCAAACGTTTTGGTTTTATTGTTTGCCGTTACGGTAATTATTTGCGGTGCAATGTTAAAAGTTGTAGTTGTTCCGTTGAGCGTGTAGTTTCCGTTAGCAGGGGTAAAACCGGTGGTGGCAACGAAACCTTTACCGGCATTGATTTGCGAGCCCGATACGGCGAGGCGGATTGTGCCGTCGGCTCCTGCGCCTTCGATTGTGGCGGTTGGGGCTTGTGCCGTGCCGTTAAAGGTTAAATTTGTATTTGTCCAATTAACTGTTACGTTTCTTGGGGCAATGGTAAATGTTTTTGTTGGGTTGCTCAACGAATAATTGTAGTTGGCGGGAATGATGTGCGCCACTGCGGTGTGAGTTCCGGCGTCGGTGCGCTCGCCTTCTACGGTGAGGTTGATTTTGTTACCGGTAATGTCGGTAATTGTGGCGGTTGGTCGTTGCGATGTACCGCTGTATGTGAGGTTTGTGTTGCTCCAATCTACGGTTACGGCTTTGGTTGCAATCACGAAATTTTCCGTAGGATTGCGAAGTGAGTAATTGTTATAAACAGGGTCGGCAGGGAGTGTCGTGGTTGCGGTATGTGTGCCTGCGTTAGTTTGTTCGCCTGTTACGCCGAGTTTGATTGTACGGTTGGCAATTGTGATGTCTGCCGTTGGAATTTGCGCCTTGCCGTTGTAAGTCAATGCGGTGTTCTGCCAATTAACGGTTAGAGGAAGCGGCGAAATTGTAAAATTCACCGTTGGATTTTTCAGCGTGAAGTTATTGTTTGCAGGAGCGAAATGTGCCGTTGCGGTGTACGTTCCCGCGTTGGTTTGTTCGCCTGTTACATTCAGCGTAACTGTGCTTGCACCTATGATTGTGGCGGAAGGTATTTGCGCCGCGCCGTTGTAGGTAAAACTTGTATTTTTCCAATCTACGGTTACTTCTTTCGGCTTAATTTCAAACATTTGCGGAGTAAAAGAAATAATATAGTTACTGCCTGCCGTCAAACTGCCTTGTTGTATGGGGTAATTGCCCACATTTTCGCCTGCTGTGCGGGTTAATACGCCTGTTATTTGGTCGTTGCCTATTAATTTATCATCAACGGTGTAAGTGAGTGCAGGGTCGCTACTGCCAAATATTTTGCTTTGATTGGCATTTGCGCGAACTCGTATCGTTTTTGGAAAAATGTCGAAACGGTTGCCAACAAAATTAATTATGTAATTTTTGTTTGCCGTCAGAGTTCCTTGATTTATGCGGTATTCTACGATGGGTGCGCGGCTCACATCTTCGCCCGCATTGCGGCTTAGTGCGCCCGAAAATACTTTGCTCTCGGTATCGCCCGGTGCCAGTCCGGTTACGGTGTAGGTAAACACGGGGTCGGCACTGCCAAAAGTTTTGCTTTGATTGTGCGCTTCTACGGTTACTATTCTATGTGTTACGGTAAGCACATTCGTTATTGCCGATTGGTCGTCGTAGAGCAATGATATAAAATTACCGTTGTGCGACAGGTTCAGAGTTGTGCCGTTTGCAGGATTTGGATGAATATTTTTTGCTGCGAAATTGGCAAGTGCAACAATTTCTTTCGAGCCGTCATTGTACGTCAATTTTACCGAAAGTCCCGATAAATCAAGCGTTTCGCCGTAGGTATAGTTTAGCCGTGCAGGTTGTGTGAAAATTTCAATTTTTGCAGGCGAAGCGCATGTAATATCTTGAAACCGGAAAAAAGGGTAAGTATCGCACATTTTCCAAATGCTTGTAAAATCCCACGCCCCTGTGCCAAGTGCGGTAGTAAAGGTGGCAAGGCTCATCATTTCGGCGGTGGTTTTGCCGGTTATGCCTGTTTGTGCGGCGGCTCCACCGCTTGCACCGTGCGATAGTCCGCTTGTGGTGCTGTCGAAAAAAGAATTGGTAATGGTAGAAGATGCTCTTCGTCCCACCAAGCCGCCGTGATTAGCATTTGACGGTACAGTTACAGTTCCTGCGGCGTAGCAGTTGGTAATAGCGCTTTCTATACTATTTCCCACCAAACCGCCGGCATAACCATTTGATTGCGTGTTGCTTACATTTCCTATTGCGTAACAGTTTTCAATACGGTTTTTGTTACTGCTCCCAATCAAACCACCAACATAATTTCCTGCTCCGCTTACATTTCCTATAACGTAGCATTTGGTAATTTCAGAATTTTCAGCGTAGCCCACCAAACCGCCAATCAAACTATATTCGGAAAAATACCCTTTCACTTCTTTGTTTTTGGCAATTCCTACGCCACAATTACTGATGCTTGCACCCGATATATAGCCGAACAAACCGACACAATCGGCTTTGCTATTAGTCCACAAACCTACAATTGTATGTCCTGCGCCGTTGAAATTTCCTGTAAATTCGCTGTATAATGTTCCTATCGGAAACCAACCGTTTGCATTATCGTTTTGTGCAATAAAACCGGTTACATCAATATCATTACCAAGTTTGTAACTTGCCGACAGATTATTGCGCACTTCGTTGAGTTGCGTAGCCGAGGTAATAATGTAAGGGTCGCTCGCAGAGCCTGTGCCGCTACCCGAAAATGCTTGTGCTTGCGCTGCTATCATTGCTACAATAAGCAAGAGGCACGTGATGATTGTTTTTTTATATTTTTCGTTCAACATAACTGTTTTATACCGTTGCCGTGATTACATAATTTTTGAGGCTGTAAAGATAATTATTTTTTGTTATGTAGAAATATTTTTTTTAATAGATAATTTTTTTTGTAACTTTTCCAAAGTAGAGACGTAGCGCGCTACGTCTCTACAGAAAAAAATGGCGACCGGTTTTTTTGACCAATCGCCGTTTTTTTTGTTTTGGTGTAGGGACGCACCTGTGTGTGCGCCCTCTGATTTATACGGGCGCACACACAGGTGTGCCCCTACGTCGTTATTGTTTCACAACCTTTACCCGTTTGCCGTTTATTTGTATGAAATAAATGCCGTTGGGCAGGTGGGAAATGTTGAAGCCTCCCCCAGCCCCTCCACAAGAGGGGAGAAGGACCAAACGACCGGTGTTGTCGTAAATTTCAATATTTTGTGGCGATGTTGCGCCCGAAATTGTCAATAATCCGGTGGTTGGGTTGGGGTAAATTTTCAGTTGATTATCAACAAAAACATTTTCAATTTCAACCGTTCCGTCCGTCGTTTTAAAATTACCGTTGGAAATTGTGAGCGCGTTATTGGCGGCATCGTAAGAAGTCAGTGAATAATAATAGGTGGTTTCCTGTTCCAAATCGGAAATGGTGTACGATAAATTTGTGCTGCGCAGAATTTTGCCGTTGGCATCTAATTGAAAACGGGTAATTTCCTGTGTGCGTTTGTCATCGCTGTAAATAATAAGTGTGTAGTTTGCAGCATCTTCCACCGCCACCCACGAAATAGTTGCCGAATTACCTTGCGCTTGAATTTGAATGTCTTTGTTTGCATTTTCTCTTGGGGTAAAAATTGCGTAGAGCGTGCGCGCACCCTCAACCATAAATGTATATTCACGGTTGGCGCTCACAATTTGGTTGTTTTCCATCCAGCCTTGAAAATCGTAGCCCATGTTGCCGATTGCGGTTAGCTTGGCGGTTTCGTCGTAATTATATTGCAATGCACCGTTTATGATGCCGCCATGCGTAGGCACGGAATGTACGGTAATCACTACCGCCGCTTCTTCTTGAATATTATCAACAGGCGAAAAAAACTCTTTCCAACCGTCGGCTACCGAATAATATTGCTTGCTACCCACAGGCACGTGCACCTTGCACGAAAATTTATTTACACCTTGAAACGTGCTGTTGTTGTAAGCCGTTGGCGGATAAGCCCATTGCGAATAAATATCGGTCAAACCGTTACAACCGTACAACGCATTTTCGCCAAGTCCTTTTACATTGCTCGACAAAATCAGTACATTCAAATTTGTACAGCCCGACAACGCACTATTGGCTATCCGTATGTCGGTAGAAGAACGAACAATAGTAAGTTTTTTAAGCGAAGCCGGTACAGTACTGTTTGCGCCGCCGAATAACACACCCAATTCGGCAGGATTTGCAGGCGAAGTGCCGATAAACGGCACAGAAAGCGAAGCAAGATTTGTAAATCTTGACAATGAGCCGTTTGCGATAGAAGTGAGCGTGTTAGGTAAATTCAATTCTGTAAGGTTTGTTGTAACAGAATTTAATGTTGAAGTTGTAATTGTTCCAATATTTGTGAGTGTTAATTTTCGTAATGAAGAGGTTAATAATGGAGTAAAACTGCTTGACATATCGGGAATGGAAACTTCCGCCGGAGTGCAATTATAAAAAGCAGAACTTCCAATATTTGTTACACTATTGGGAATAGTTATGGAAGTTAAAGCGCTACAATTATAAAAAGCCTCGCTTGCAATAGTTGTAACGGTGTTGGGAATAACATACGATGTTCCTGTTTTTTTCTGAGGGTATTGCAGTAATGTTGTTTTATCTTTATTGAACAAAACGCCGTTTTCGGAAACGTATGCGGTATTATTTGCATCTACATTAATGGCTGTCAGATTGTTACAACTTTGGAAATCAGACCACGCAAAATTAAGGTTTATTACACTTGCAGGAATATTAATTGAAGATAAACCACTGCAACCTTCAAAAGCAGAATAATTAATTGTCTTAGTGTCATCAAGAATATTTATTGTTGTATTAGGCGGCATTATACCTTTATATTTGTAAAGAAATTTCCCAATATATACCACTCCGTCAGGTTGATTATTGTACCACGCAGTGCCATCAAAAGCATTTACCTCAACATGTGATATGTTTTCTGGGAGAGAAATAGAGCTAAGATTACTGCAATTGAGAAAAGCTTGCGACTGAATATTTGTTACACTTTCGGGAATAGTAATCGAAGTAAGATTACTACAACCTGAAAAAGTCCCACTTCCAATATATGTTACACCATTCGGAATAGTAATAGAAGTAAGACCACTGCAACCATTAAAAGCATTATTTCCAATACTTGTAACACTGCTTGGAATAGTAATAGAGGTAAGGCTGCTACAGCCACTAAAAGCCTCATATTCAATACTTGTTACACTTTCGGGAATAGTAATTGAAATAAGATTGCGACAACCCCTAAAAGTACTGAATTCAATTTTTGTTACACCTTTAGGAATGATAATAGAAGTGAGTGCACTACAACCGTAAAATGCAGAATTTCTGATATTTGTTACACTATTTGGAATAGGAATTGAAGTAAGACTGCTACAATTGTAAAAAGCTTGGTATTCAATACGTGTCACACTTTCAGGAATGGAAACGGAAGTAAGACTGCGGCAATCATAAAAAGCAGCACCGTTAATAATTGTTACACTATTTGGAATAGAAATTGAAATAAGATTTTTACACCCCATAAAAGCATACCTTCCAATACTTGTTACACCACTTTCTATCACCACTTTTGCAATTTTATTGTTAAATTCATACCAAGGAATATCATTAACCCTATAATCATCAAAAAAATTATCCATATTCCCCGTCCCACTAATAGTAAGCGTACTATCTTTTAAAGTCCAAGTCAAATTTGCTCCACAAGTCCCATTCTGCCCAAAAGCCATAGTTCCCATCAGCCCAAAAGCCGAAATTAAAATCATAAATTTTTTCATTGTACGTGTTGTTTTACTTCTGTCCTTTTACAGAAGGTTTTAAGTTAATACTATAATGAAAAAAATGTCCTCAATAGAATGTTTCTGTTTATATACGCACATAAAAAAAGGCGAGGACATTACTTTTAACTTTTTATCTGTTTTTACGAGGTCTCGACAGCCTTTAATCTTCAAATAAAATGAGTAAAGCCCACGCCAAGTGGCGCGAGCGTCATCAATATTACTCTTGAAGATTAAAACATTTACAGAATTTGTCGAGAATTCGTAAAATCAAGATGTAAGCTATAACGCTTTTTTCCAATAAAATGTGCGTATTATCTTACGCATTTTTTGTCATAGGCAGGTGGTTTTAAGGGTTTTATAATTTTTGTTTTATTTCAATATTTTTCTGTTAATTTATTTCAGCAAAGTATTGTTTGTTAGATATTTTCGTCTTTCAATCCGTTCATTTGCTTCCACAAACGCTTTCCCATACTGAGTAACCAATTTTGTCGACACTGTCGACAAAATCTTTTTGCCATAGTCGGCACGGGTATCTTCCAAAATATTCAGGTTGATGTACTTCCCTATTTCCCAAAACATTACAATAACTTGACTGTTGGCAGAAGATACAGCATTAAACTTTCGCATTTCAATAATATGCGAAATGTTGGAAAACACTTGGTTTTCATCGTTTATGCTTATTGTATTTTTGCTTGTCATGGTTGTTTTATTGAAATGATACATGTGCGTATTGTCTTACGCATTTTTTATCATAGGCGGGTGGGGTTTAGTGGTTTTATAATTGAGATTTTACTTTTCGAGTATCAATTTTTCTATTGTTTCAATAAATTGTTTTGCGGGTTCAATAAATGATTGTATATCATTTTCGCCAATAATAATCCAATCTTCGTAATCGCCGGTTTGTCGCAAACCGAATAATTGTCGGTACATTTTGCCAAACGACATTTCTATTTTACCGGTATTCAAATAATGCAATCCCAACAGGGTTTTCACTCCGCTATGCGTATGTGCTTCGTGTCCGTCGTTAATAAGCAACGCCGTTACGGCGTAATAACACGCATAATACAATCTGTTAGCGGCTGTTCTATAAAACTCATTTTTCATTTGAACCGGCACTTCTGCAAACGTTTGATTTGCTTTTTCCAATCTGAATTTTACAATTTCTTTTCTCTCTCTATCGTTTAAACCCATAACTTTATTATTTAATTTCTATTCCGTCTCGCATTACATTTTTGTAGAAAGGGAATATTTTACCTTGCTCCCATTGTTTTTCCGTATATAACATCGGATTGATAGCTACACCATAATTCCAACCCAATTTATCAAAAGGAAAGGCATACTTATCTTCATCTTCCGGTGTTTTTTTATCTTTGTTTATCAACAAAAGCAAATCCCAATCCGAGCCAATTCGCGCATCGCCACGTGCTTGCGAACCAAAAAGAATTACCCTCCCGTTAGGCAATATGTGGCGTTTCAATGTTTGTATTTCTTTGAAAATTTGTTGGTTCATAAAGCATCAATAGTTTTATAATAGGACAAATGTAGTGAATTTTTTGTCTGAATTCTGATTTTAGTATGATTTTTTGAATTCTATGATTAAAAAATCATGGTTCGGACGAAAACAGATTGTGATAAGTAATTTTCACTAATATACCTTTACATAAAAATATTTGCATATCTTGCAAAAGTAAAAAACATTAAAACACAATTCATTCTATGCCGATAGAAACCACCAAACCCCACATAAAACTCCAACTCGCCGCCCTGCCCGACAATCCGGGCGTGTATCAGTTTTTTGACAAAACGGGGACATTATTATACGTTGGCAAGGCAAAAAATTTAAAAAAACGGGTTAATCAGTATTTTACCAAAGAACATGGCGACAGTAAAACAACGGTGCTTGTTCGCAAAATTGAAAACATAGAACATATTGTGGTTGAAAGTGAGGAAGATGCCTTGCTGCTCGAAAACAATATGATTAAAAAAAATCGTCCGCGTTACAATATTTTGCTCAAAGACGACAAAACCTTTCCGTGGATTGTGATAAAAAACGAGCATTTCCCCCGTATATTTTTCACTCGCACCTATATAAAAGACGGCTCGCAGTATTTTGGGCCTTATGCCAACATAAAATTAGCGAAGTTTCTGCTCGAAATGCTCACTTCGCTCTATCAATTGCGCACCTGCAAACTCAATTTGGAACCGGCGGCAATTGCCAAAGGAAAATTTCAGTTGTGCCTGCAATATCACATAAAAAATTGCGCTGCGCCTTGCGAAGGCTTGCAGAGCGAAGAAGAGTATATGCAAAATATTCAGGACATTAAAAATATTTTGCGCGGCAATATTTCCGAAGTTATTGCGCTGCTGAAAATTAGAATGCAAGCCTGTGTAGAGAAATTGCAATTTGAGCAAGCCGGAATGATAAAAAAACAATTGGAGCAATTGGAAACCTACAAAAGCCGTTCAACGGTTGTGAGCCAGACGATTACCAATGTCGATGTGTTTTCAATTGTGCTTGATATGGACACTGCTTATGTAAATTTTCTCAAAGTACAAAATGGCGCAGTTATTCAAATGCACACCATGGAATTGAAAAAACAATTGGACGAAACGCTCGAAGAACTGTTGGCAATGGCAATGGTGGAAATTCGCCAGAAAATTCCCAGTACGGCGCACGAAATTATTGTACCGTTTATTCCCGATTTTACATTTTCAAACACCCATTATATTATTCCCCAACGGGGCGATAAAAAAGCGCTGCTCGAACTTTCGGAACGCAATGCAAAACACTATCAATTGGAAAAACTCAAAAATCTGAAAAACGTTGACCCCGAACGACATAGCAAACGAATTTTGGAAACAATGAAAGCCGATTTGCACCTGAGCGAATTGCCCACGCATATAGAATGTTTTGATAATTCCAACATTGGCGGCAGTTTTCCGGTGGCGGCGTGCGTGGTGTTTAAAAATGCCAAACCCAGCAAAGCCGATTACCGGCATTTCAACATTCGCACGGTGGAAGGTCCGAATGATTTTGCTTCGATGGAAGAAATTCTCACACGCCGTTATTCCCGTTTGATAGCCGAAAATGCACCGTTGCCGCAATTGGTAATTGTCGATGGCGGGAAAGGGCAGTTGAGTTCGGCAGTAAAAATTTTCAAGCAATTGGGAATTTTTGAAAAAGTGCAACTTATAGGCATTGCCAAACGGCTGGAAGAAATATTTTTCCCCAACGACAGTATACCATTATATTTAAGCAAAACGAGCGAAACACTCAAAGTAATTCAACAACTGCGCAACGAAGCGCACCGCTTTGGCATAACGCACCACCGCAATCAACGGTCGAAATTTTTTATAACTTCGGAATTGACAACGATTGAAGGTATTGGTGAAAAAACTGCTACGTTGTTATTGAAAAAATTTAAAAGTATAGGCGGTATACAATCGGCTACTGTTGAAGAATTGGCGGCTGTGATTGGGCAGAAAAAAGCGGAAGTTGTGAGGAATTATTTTACATCTTGAACATTTTCATCTGATTTTCGTATTTCGGGTTTAATGTGTATAGGAAGTTGAAAATACGATGCCACATTTTCCCCATTAACTGTTCCGGGTGTCCATTTTGGCATTGCTTTTATCAGTCGTATAGCCTCTTTTTCTAAACTTGGAGGCACTTTTTTTACAACTTTTACATCATCAATGCTACCATCGGCACGTACAATAAATTCAATTATAATCGTGCTATGCCACCCCTCAATTGAGGGGTCAATAGGGAAGTTGAAATTTTCAGCAAGAAACTTCATAAGAGCTGGCATACCACCCGGAAATTCAGCTCTCACATCGGGAAATCTTACAATTTCGGGTTTGGATTCTTCTTCCTGTATAAATATCGCCAATTCATCAACATCATCTAAGTTTTGGCACAAAGCCGTTTGCATCGAACTACACAGTAAGCACACGACAAAAAACAGAAATGTGATTAGTTTTTTCATAATTTACAGGCGTTGTGCTGTCGAGTTTATTTGTACAAATGTACTATAAAATGCAACTCTTGTGTCATTTCGTGAGGATTTTTACAGGGAAAATCCTCACGAAATGAATAATTCAACAATGTATTGAAATTTTTAAGTCAGAATTTGACAAAAAAAACTTAATTATGCTACTCATAAAGTCTTGTACAACACTTGTTTACAGTTGTATATTTGCATTAACAGATTGAAGTACAAAAAATGACTGTTCAATTTTTCGATACAATTAAAGAGAAAACTGTAACAAATATATTAACCCATTAAACTTTAAAGCCATGAAAACAATTGAAAAACCAAGAGAAGGAATGGAGTATTGTGCTCCTCGAAACTCAAACGAAATAGCACCTCAATATCTTGTGGTGTCAACTAAAGACCGTAACATAATGGAAGTGATGAATGTTGAAACAGGAGAAAAGTTTCCGATTTGGCAACATCCTAAGTTATTACCGTACAAAGAACGAATAATGAAACATGGACTTACTCCGGAGATGTGGGAAGACGGCGAGGGAGTAGTATGGTTAAACACATTAGTATTCGACGCGCCGCCTTACGATGTTATTGATGTTGTTGGTCCATTTAACCAAGGTGTGCGCTATTCGGGAATGCTTCATCTGAACGAAGATTGGAAATGTACTTATTCTATGGCAGACGAATTAGGATTGTTTGTAGAAGAAGAATTTGAGAGACAAGCGTGTTAATTTTAGCACGCTTGTTTATAGTGTTCCAAGGGGGGGGAGACACTTTGAGTTTGATGAGGGTAGTGTTGTAAAGGTCTGTCCCCCTATTTTATAAAAATGTATCATTAAATTTATTGATTAAATTTTTTTAACTATTTTTTACCTGCACCATACTTGTATATGTCATTATTATAACTGCAAATGTAATAAAAAATTCTATTTTTGTACACTTATACACAAATAATGAATTTCTCAATAGCCTCCCCCTACCAACCCACCGGCGACCAACCGCAGGCAATCCGGCAATTGAGCAATGGCATTTTGGAAGGTGTTGAAAATCAAGTGTTATTGGGCGTTACCGGTTCCGGAAAAACCTTTACCATTGCCAATGTGATAGAGCAGGTGCAAATGCCAACCTTAATTTTAAGCCACAACAAAACGCTTGCGGCACAATTGTATGGCGAATTTAAGCAGTTTTTTCCGAATAATTTGGTTGAATATTACGTATCGTACTACGATTATTACCAGCCCGAAGCCTATTTGCCGGTGTCGGGGACGTATATTGAAAAGGATTTGTCAATCAACGAAGATATTGATAAACTGCGTTTGAGTGCAACCAATGCACTGCTTTCCCGCCGGAATGATGTAATTATTGTTGCTTCGGTTTCGTGTATTTATGGTATTGGAAATCCCGAAAATTATAATAATCAAGCAATTACAATCCGTGAAGGACAGCGTATTTCTCGTGATGTACTGTTGCGCCATTTGGTAAATAATCTCTATTCTCGCAATGATATTGATTGCAAACGGGGAAATTTCCGGGTAAAAGGCGATACGATTGATGTTTGTTTGGCGTCGCACGATGTGATGTATCGCATAGAACTGTTTGATAATGAGATTGAAACAATTTCGAGCATTGTTCCCGAAACGGGCAAAGTGATTGAACGGCTTGAAAGTGCAATAATTTTTCCGGCAAATTTGTTTGTTACCAACAAAGAAGATATATGGCGGGCAATTGCCGAAATTCAAGACGACCTCACTCGTGAAGTAGCAAAATTCAATGCCGAAGGCAAATATTTAGAGGCAAAACGTCTGCAAGAACGTGTAGAATACGACTTGGAAATGATAAAAGAACTCGGCTATTGTTCGGGTATTGAAAATTATTCCCGTTATTTCGACGGACGTTCCGAAGGCGCACGTCCGTTTTGTTTACTTGATTATTTCCCCAAAGATTTTTTAATGGTTATCGACGAAAGTCATGTTACGCTACCGCAAATACGGGGAATGTTTGGCGGCGACCATTCACGAAAACTCAATTTGGTGGAACATGGTTTCCGTTTGACTTCGGCAAAAGATAATCGTCCGCTGCATTTTCATGAATTTGAAATGCTGTGTCCGCAAACAATTTATGTGAGTGCTACGCCGGCTGATTACGAATTGCAAAAATCGCACGGCGTTGTGGTTGAGCAACTTATACGTCCCACCGGTTTGCTCGACCCAGTGATTGAAGTGCGCCCAACTGACAACCAAATTGACGATTTGATAGAAGAAATTCACAAACGAGCCGTTAAAAACGAACGGATTTTGGTAACAACGCTTACCAAGCGAATGGCAGAGGAACTGCAAAAATATTTTACCAAAGTGGGCATTCGCTCTGCCTATATTCACAGCGAAGTTGATACGCTCGACCGTGTTGAAATTCTCGAAAACCTGCGAGCCGGTACCTTCGACGTACTCGTTGGCGTAAATTTACTGCGCGAAGGTTTGGATTTACCCGAAGTATCGTTGGTTGCAATTCTCGATGCCGACAAAGAAGGATTTTTGCGCAATACCCGTTCGCTTACGCAAACTGCCGGACGCGCCGCTCGAAACGTGAACGGTTTGGTAATTATGTATGCCGAAAAAATTACCGACAGCATGCAAAAAACTATCAATGAAACCAACCGCCGCCGCGAAAAACAGATTGCCTACAACACCGCACACGGCATAACGCCGCAGCAAATTGTGAAAACAAAAGCACCGACAATCAACGATATGCTTCAATCGAAAACAACGGAAAAACCGGTACAAACAAGCCGAGCCGCCGAGCCTTCGGCAACCTACATGACCGCCGATATGCTTAAAAAATCTATCGACAAACTAAAAAAAGCAATGGACGCAGCCGCCAAAGAAATGGATTTTGACACTGCTTCCCGTTTGCGTGATGAGATGTTTGAGTTGCAGAAGTTAGTTAGGAAATAGGGGACGAGGTTTTAGGAGACAAGGAGACGAGGGATTTAGAAATGAATAGAATAGGAAAACGTTTGATGAAATTTTAAGACTTTATTAATCTAATAAACACACATAATATGAAAACAAAAACATTAAGACAAACAAGTTTGTTTAATGAACTTGATGATATAGTTTCAGAAATAAGTTGGGGCGAAATAGCAGAATATTATTTCCCCGATAAATCGGTAACGTGGTTTTACAACAAATTGAGGGGCGTAGATGGCAATGGTGGAAAGGGAGAGTTTACGCTCGGCGAGAAAATACAATTAAGAAATGCACTTTTTGATTTTTCTGAACGTGTGCGGAAAGCAGCAGAAAATATAACAATTTAGGTTCAAAAAAATCCTCCAAATCAATAATTCGGAGGATTTTTATTTTTCAGTTGTGTGTTTTATACCAAAGTGAATTATAATTTATTCTAATTTCTGGATTGCTTCACTTCGTTCGCAATGACGCTCTTTCGGGAGTTTGCACAAATCAACAAAAGAGCGTCATTGCGAGCAGAGCGAAGCAATCCAGCGTGAAAAATAATTCACTATGGTATTAAACTTCGTTTCCTCGTCAACTTGTTTCCTCGTCCCTAATCCTAAGCAATAAGCGATTTTTCAAAACGCCGTTGTGCAAATTCTTTAGTAATTACAAGCGTTTTTACATGTGCCGAAGGCGTTTCAAACATGGCATCAATCATAATTGCTTCGCAAATTGAACGCAACCCGCGTGCGCCGAGTTTAAATTCTATTGCTTTGTCAACAATGAAATCAAAAGTTTCGTCGTCAAACGAAAGTTCCACGTTGTCCATTTTGAAAAGTTCGCTGTATTGTTTGCTGAGCGCATTTTTCGGTTCCACGAGTATGCGGCGCAGGGCATCGCGGTCGAGCGGGTCGAGGTGGGCAAGCACCGGAATACGTCCGATAATTTCGGGAATTAAACCGAACGAACGCAAATCCTGCGGAGCTACGTATTGCAAGAAATTATTTTTATCGACTTCTTTTGTTTTTTCTCGTGCGCCAAAACCCACCACTTTGGTATTCAAGCGTCGGGCTATTATTTTGTCGATACCTTCAAATGCGCCACCGCAAATAAAGAGTATATTTTTGGTATTTACGGCAATCATTTTTTGTTCGGGGTGCTTTCTGCCACCTTGCGGCGGCACATTTACCACCGAGCCTTCGAGCAGTTTTAGCAAACCTTGTTGTACGCCTTCGCCGCTCACATCGCGGGTAATCGAAGGATTGTCGCCTTTGCGGGCAATTTTATCAATTTCATCTATAAAAACAATGCCTTTTTCGGCACGAGGCACATCGTAATCGGCATTTTGGAGCAGGCGCACAAGCAAACTTTCAATATCTTCTCCCACGTAACCGGCTTCGGTAAGCACCGTAGCATCGACTATGGCAAAAGGAACATCAAGCATTTTTGCGATGGTTTTGGCAAGTAAGGTTTTTCCCGTTCCGGTTTCACCCACAAGCATTATGTTCGATTTTTCAATTTCTATATTGTCGGCGTTTGCGCCTTGATTTATACGTTTGTAATGATTGTACACCGCCACGGCGAGCACTTTTTTTGCTTCGTCTTGCCCTATTACATACTCGTCCAAATGTTGTTTTATTTCCATTGGTTTGAGCATTTTGCCGTTATGATGTTTGTCTTTGGACTGTTTTCCGGTGTGCGCGTCTTCCAGTTCAATTACATCGAAAGCATGGCGCACACACTCATCGCAAATATTTCCGGTGCCGCCGGTTATTAAAACTCCAACTTGATTGCGAGGGCGTCCGCAAAACGAACAGTTATCTTTTGATGCCATAGTAATTATCAATTATTAATTATTAGTTCGGTAAACGAGTTTTTTAGTGAACACGTAAACACAAATTAGATAGCAAAAATACAATTATAATTAAATAATGATTTATAAAGTATGTTTTTTTAATCAATTGTTCTGAAAATAATTTATGATTTGCATTTTTGTGTTTCAGGCAATGTTTGTTTTTTGTGAAAATATAGTATTTTTGCAAAAAATAAACAACAAAATTATGGCAAGGTTTTTGATAATATTACGTTAAACCATTAAAAATTATTTATTATGAAAAAGAATATAGTATTACTCTGCGTTGCGTGCGTTTGCAGCATGGCAACATTTGCCCAACCGGGCTGGGGCGGCGGAAAACCCGGTCAAAATCAATTAGATGAGAGTGAAATAAAAGCACCGAAAATTACGTGGACAACCGATGCAAAAGACCTCGGTCAAATTCCGCAAGGTGTGCCGGTAACCGTAAATTTTGAATTTACCAACACCGGAAATGCACCCTTAATTATTTCAAACGTAAAACCAGACTGCGATTGTACCGATGCAAAATGGACAAAAACTCCCGTAATGCCCGGTCAAAAAGGAAGCATTGAAGTTACATTTGATGCCAAAAACGGCGGAAATTTCTCGAAACCTGCAACAGTAACATCAAACGCAAAACCTACCGAAAGTACTATTGTATTTACCGGAACGGTGGTAAAGAAATAAAAAGCCCCCTAAATCCCCCTCAGGGGGACTTGCCAAAGCATAGAAAATTTACAATGTAATAACAAACTAACCCCACAACGCTTTCTTTCTCCTCCCCCTTGAGGGGGAGGTTGGGAGGGGGCTTCACTTATGAAAACCATACTTATAACAGGAGCCTACGGGCAACTTGGTTCGGAAATGAAAGTTGTTTCCGAAAAATTTCCACAACACACCTTTATTTTTACCGATGCCGATACGCTTGATATAACAAATGAAGAAGAATTACAGAAATTTTTCAATGCCAATAATATAGATTATATTGTAAACTGCGCAGCCTATACCGCCGTTGATAAAGCCGAAGACGACAAAGAAACTGCATACAAAATCAATTGCGAAGCAGTACGTTTACTCGCGAAAATAGCGGTTGCAAACAATGTGAAATTTATCCATATTTCCACCGATTATGTGTTCGATGGCAAAAGTTATATACCATATAATGAAGAAATGCCGATTTGTCCGCAATCGGTGTACGGGCAATCAAAAGCCGACGGCGAACAAGCGGCAATGGAAATTGCGCCACAGCAAACAGTTATAATTCGCACATCGTGGTTATATTCAAGTTTTGGCAATAATTTTATGAAAACAATGCTGCGGCTTGGTGCTGAAAAAGAAGAATTGAACGTGATTTTCGACCAAATAGGCACACCAACCTACGCTGTCGATTTAGCCGAAGCAATTATGAACGTTGTAAATGCCGAAAACTTTGTTTCGGGAATTTACCATTTTTCAAACGAAGGCGTGTGCAGTTGGTATGATTTTACAATTGCCATACACCGAACAGCCGGAATTACAACCTGCAAAGTACGACCGATTGAAAGCAAGGATTACCCCACAAAAACACCACGCCCTCATTACAGCGTGTTGAATAAATCAAAAATTAAGAAAATCTACGATTTTGAAATCCCGCATTGGGAAGATGGATTGAAACGGGCGTTGGGTATTTAGTAATTCAGTTGTCAGTATTGAGATTGAAGATAATGAAAATAAATTGCATTGAATTGTGCAAAAAAACAGAAAAACGAAAAAACTTATTAAATAATTTACTATATTTGCCCAATTGTTGCAAAACAATCATGTTTAAATTAAACCCAAAACCCCGAAAATATGAAAAAGAAATTACTACTTCTTAGCTGTTTGTTAGTGAGTGCATTTGGATTACTTGCCCAAAATGTAAAAATGAAATGGAACCAATATGCACCGTTTCCTTCGGCATATTATCAAGCAATGTTTCAAATAGAAATTGAAAGTGAAAAATTGCAGGCAAATGACGTGGTGTCGGTGCGAATTGCCGGTGTTGCCGACAACGATATTGATGAATTTCAAATAGCAATAATCAATGAAGATGCGCCAACGTTTTGGAATGAAATTACCGTTTTTGGGCTTGTGGGCGATATTAAAGCCGGCGAGCAATTTGAAAAAGTAGTAGAATTGGTAGTAAAAAAAGGGTTGCCTCGCCCGAACCTTGTGTTGAGCGGTAGAAATGCGGCATTAAGCACAACCGGCACAACCGTAGGTTCAAACGCTGCCGGACAAGGCGGCAAAGGTATGGGAACTGCTATTTCACTTGTGTTGTCGAAATGCGAATTTTCATTGCGCACTCACGATGCAAGCGCTACCATGCTGGTAGAAAATTGGGACGGAAAAAATCAAACATCGGCTATTCAAAATAAAATTGCAAAGGTTGCCGTAGGCGATGTGTTGCAAGTAACCATATCGGGCAAATCGAATGTTAATGCAAAAGAATTGCAAGTAGTGTTGGTCGACGGCACCCCGCAGGCAAATTATTGGAAAGAACTTTCGGCATGGGCAGATTTTGCCAATGCCGTAATAACTGCCAATACCGATTTTAGTTTAACCACCACATTGGAAGTTACTGCACTCCCAACCAACGACGACGCTGCCGCACTGCAATTTTACGTAGTGGCTGCAACCGATTCAAGTATCATGCAAGTTGAAAATTTCAATCTTTCAGTAATACTATTGAAACCGGCTGGTGCTGAGAAAATAGAATATAAGAAGTCCCAGCCGGAAAACCGAAAACCCAATGGAAAGAAGTAACCGGAGATAACTCACATTAAAATAAAAAACTGTTTCGCAAAAGTGAAACAGTTTTTTTTGAGGTTCCTAGCGGATTCGAACCGCTGTCGACGGTTTTGCAGACCGGTGCCTAACCACTTGGCTAAGGAACCAAAGAGCGGCAAAAGTATATTTTTTTTCGATACTATGCAACTATAATATGAAAAAAAGTGCATTTTTGCACGGAATACTTTAAATCTTTAAATTCAATGTCGTTTAGTTAAGAAAATATTTTTCGTGTCTTTCTGTCTTCGTGCCTTCGTGTTTACTCTAAAAAAACGCGCTTGCGCGCAAAAAATGAACA
>WQTX01000038.1 GCA_009786075.1 Bacteroidota bacterium
TTTTACTACCAATATCTCGGTGCTCTGCACCTTTGCTTTCGATTTGAAAGTTCTAAAATTGATAATTTAACTTTTAGGACAGCCTCTTTGGATTTGGGGTTGATTTCGATTATGTTTATCTTAATTCTGAAGTCTTTGAAGCTTTTTGTAATGTAGTTAAAGTAGTATATCTTGGTTGTCCATAGGTATAAGGACAAGGCTTTCCATTTTTATCAATACTATCGTTAATTACAGGTTCTATATCTTGAAAATGTTTTAATGTAAACACTTTTCTTTTATTTCCTACGATATAATGAGGCTCAGCTTGTTCAATATATTGTGTAAATTCCGTTCGTTTAGATAATTCAACGTCATTTTCAGGAGTTTTTAAAATTTCAAATATATGTCTTATTTGACCATTATTATAGAATGCGAGATAGCGGGCAGGTTTAAATGAACGTTTGTTTTGGCAGATATAGTAATTATATTTTAACGCAACACCTTCCGCCCAAGAACCTGCAAGAATAATTACATTTTCATTATTTAAATCCCAAGTGATTTTTAGTAAATTCAAATTTTCTAAAAGTGTTTTGAAATGTCCAATCAAAAATTCCAACAATTGATTATTTTCAGAGTGTGAGGTTTGAAGATAATCTTCAAATATACTAATAACTCGCAACCAATTAACCCAATAAGTATCTCCAAGTATTGCTGGTTTGCCTTCATCAGGAGTAAGATAAAGAAGAAAATCACTAACTGATTTAATTTGTTGTTTATGACCCAATAATTGTTTGTGATTTACTGCATTTGGTGTTATTTTACTTTCAACAAATAATCGAAAAGAAAAATTACTTTCAAGAAGACCATCAGGAATAGTTCCTGAGCCTTTTACTTGAGATGTAATTTCGATTTCACTGCTCGGTAATTGAATTTTAAGTTGATTGGTCATAAAACGTATAAAATCTTCACCTCCAATTTTGCAAATTTGTAAAAATGCCGCAGTAACTCTATTTTCAGGCTGTTTATATTCACCAAATATTGACATTTCCTCTATTTTCATATCTTTTTTGATTAGTGTTTTGTTGTTATTTATTCATCGTCAATTGCTGAAACGCTTCTTCCAAAGTTCGTTCCTGCACCTGCATAGAAAGCACGGTAAGAGAATTTTTTACGGCAAAATCAAATATATTTTTTCGTATGTCAGTATTATTTTGCGGTTTTACAAGCCATTGATTTGCTGAAATTTGCAATGCGGTTTCTACTCCATCGATTGTTTGCAACAAAGCAAGTGTAGTATTTTCCAAAAATTCCACCAACAAAGTCGATTGCGTTTCGTTTTGTTGTTTTATCTGTTCGGCTTTATCGTTGGCTACAATAATTCCTTTATTTATAATAATCACGCGGTTGCAAATAGCCTCCACTTCTTGCATAATGTGGGTTGAAAGCAGGATTGTTTTTTCTTTTCCCACGTTGGCAATCAGGTTGCGAATTTCTATGATTTGATTGGGGTCGAGCCCTGTTGTAGGTTCGTCTAAAACGAGCACTTTGGGATTGTGAATAAGCACCGCCGCCAAGCCAACCCGCTGGCGATAGCCTTTTGAAAGTGCGCCTATTTTTTTGTGTTGTTCAAGTTGTAACCCTGTTTGTTCAATTACCGCGTTAATTGCCGGTTTGTACGGTTTTGGCATATTGTAAGAGCGAGCCATAAATTCCAAATACTCACGCACATACATTTCCACATACAGCGGATTGTGCTCGGGCAAATAGCCAATGAGTTTTTTTACTTCCAAAGCCTGCGAACGCACGTCAAGCCCGTCAACCTGCACGTTCCCTTCAAATTGTGAAATATAGCCGGTAATTATTTTCATAGTCGTTGATTTTCCTGCTCCGTTCGGACCAATAAAACCAACAATTTCGCCGCTTTGCACGTCAAACGAAATATCGTTTACCGCTTTTTGCTCGCCGTAGAGTTTTGTGAGATTTTTAACTGAGATTGACATTTTTGAATAATTGAATAACTGAATAATTGAGTAATTGAATAACTGAATTTTTTGATTAATTGGTTTTTTGATTAATCAAATTTTTCTTTTTATCGGCTTTCAAGCGACGTTCTACTTTTTGTACATCTTCGGCAGGCGGCAGATTTTCGGGAACTAAACCGCGTTCAATCATAATTTTACGCACACCAAGATTGTTATCAACATGTTCTTTTTCAATTGCAGGAACGCCTTGCAGGTCTTTTATCTGCACATTTTCGGCGGTCATTGCAGCAGCAAAATCTTTTGCCTTAATGCTTACCGTTGGCAAAAAATCGGCAACGGGACGACTTTGCGGAACGCCCATTTTGCGTTTCAGTTTTATTGTATCAAGATTAAAAAGTGCTTTGTCGCCTTTGGAACGAATTATGGCAAATCCTTTATCGTCAACGCCTCGTTCGTAGAGTACGCCCGAAAGTTGTTTTTCAGTTTCACGCAGTTTTGCACGTGCTTCTACCCGTTCGGTTTCCAAAATACGCTGTTCTATAATTTCGGCACGGCGCGTTTGTATGGCAAAATAGTTTTGGGCAAAAGCGATTTGTTCTTTGCGAGGGTCGCCATTTTGGGCGATTAGGTAGCAGGCGTAACGGGTGAGGAGTATGTCAACTATCTCTTTTTCAGCACCTGAGCCTATCTCAACCATTTTGCTGACGTCAGCAAAATGGTATGCTACATTTTCCCCTGCATTTTTACACGCATCTTTGGCTTTTTCTACAATATTTTCAAAATTTCGCCACTGCGTATAACCTAATGTCTTTTGCAATTCTCTCGCATTCCAACATTCAACACCTTCTATTTTGGTAACAATACTTTCAAATAGCTCAAATAATTTTTTTATTTCTTCTGATTTTAACATATTTTTATGGTTTTTACGGATGTAATTTTTTCTTTGTTTATCTCGACCATTTTCCTGACGTCAGGAAAATGGTCGGCTGTATTTTTTACTGATGCAAATTTGCAACTTGTGTTAGATTAAGGTGCTCTTTATCAACACTTTTGCAACACCTGCATCGTTTTCCTGACGTCAGGAAAACGATATACTATATTTTTACTTTTTGTATAGTTTTAAATTCCCATTGCCTACCATTTTATTGACATCAATAAAATGGTAGGCTGTATTTCTAAATCCCCCACTCCGCAGGATTTTTACGCCATTCCTGCAATTGCGCCACGTGTTCGGCGGTAATATATTTACTTGCAACCGCTTGATTTATAAGCGCATTGTAATTACTCAAAGTATGAATTGTGCAATCTATTGTCGCAAAATTTTGTGTAGCAACATCAAATCCATACGTGAAAATTGCCAACATTCCCAAAACATTACAACCTGCCGTACGCAAAGCCTCAATTGCCTTGATACTGCTGCCGCCGGTTGAAATTAAATCTTCAATAACTACGATTTTTTGTCCGGCTTCATACACGCCTTCTATGCAGTTGGCAAGTCCGTGTTTTTTAGCTTCGGGACGCACATAAATAAACGGCAAACCCATTTCTTCGGCAACCAACATTCCTATGGCAATTGCGCCTGTGGCAACGCCTGCAATAATTTCCACATTGGGGTATAATGTGCGGATTTTTTCAACAAAAGCATTGCATACTATTTTGCGAATAGCAGGGTATGAAAGAATTTTGCGATTGTCGCAATAAATGGGCGATTTCCAACCGCTTGCCCACGTAAACGGATTTGTTGGTTCGAGTTTTATTGCTTTTATTTGCAATAAATTATCGGCAATTATTTGTTCAATTGATAACGACATGGAACGGAAAATTTATTTTAATTCAAACTATATTATTGTAAGCGATTGCAAAAATACACAATTTTCGCATACGATATATGAATGTGCGAACAAAACCGACGTGCAAAATATTTTGAAAAAAGTGCAACCGCTCTCACACTTTGAAATACTGATTTACAACCCCAATTTCGAGGAACTTTTTTCGTGGTTTGCAGCTGAATTCGTGTATATAGAAGCTGCCGGCGGATTGGTCAAATCCACTTCCCGTCATTGCGGGCTTGACCCGCAACCGGAGCAAAGCGGAGCTCGACGAAGTCAATCTCCTGTCTTTTTTGAAGAGATTGCGGGTCAAGCCCGCAATGACGAATATTTATTTATCTACCGCAATGATTTTTGGGATTTGCCGAAAGGGAAATTTGAAAAAAACGAAACGCCCGAACAAGCCGCTCTGCGAGAAGTGCAGGAAGAAACAGGTTTACAACAAGTAATGATTGATAAATTCTTATGTTCCACATGGCACACCTACCCATACAAAGGCAAAATAGCTCTCAAACAAACATATTGGTACGCCATGACTGCGCCGAAAGAACAACAATTGACACCACAAACCGAAGAGGGAATTAGTGAAATTTTGTGGTTGAATAATGAAGAAATTATGGCACGAATTAATGAAATGTATGCAAGTGTAAAAGATGTGGCAAAGTTGATTTGACAAGATTTTTTTTGTATTAAAAAATCAAAACCATAATAATTTTCGATTATAATCGAAAATTATTATAGTTTTTTGTGATTATAATCGAAAAAAATTATAAAATCGTTTTTTTTTACAAATTTCACAACTTTGCCATTTATATTTTATCTTGAACCACGATTTGCAATAAAATTTCTTGATATTGCTTGGATTTACCCAATTCAAAATTTACTCTTTTTTATATGCTGCAAATAGTTTTTTGTATTCTTCATAAACAGGTTCAATTATTATTTCATTGCCTATAGTAGCGAATTTCCGGTAATGAAATCGTTCCTCTTTTTCTGTCCAAAACCTCTCTCCAACCTCTTTCATAACATCTTCCGGAATTTTCACTTTCTTCGATGCTTCTAATTTCTCATTATTCAATATCATGCGATAAACTTTTTTAGCCCCCAAATCGGTTTCCACAACAAAAAACGCATAATATTTTTTAATTTTTTCCGCTTCCATTTCGGCGAGTTTATCCATCAGTTGATTAATACGTTTCGCATTGATTCCACTTAAAAATTCTTTCGTGCTAATACCGCTGAACTCGTTAGTAATAGAATCAGGTCTATTGACTAACCCATAAAAATCTTCATTATATTTTAAATGTTTAACCAAAACATCGAAAACTCTGTCATCTTTTATGTTGGCAATCCTGTACAAAAAATTTCTTTTATCAATCATTGCTCTAATTTCTTTGCCGTCAATAAATGACCACACGAATTTAGGCGTACTCCAATAATCCACTATTTCAAAAACAGGTAACCACTTATCAAAGAAATCTGCATTAAGATATTGATAAAGATTTTTGTCTTTTATCTTTTCAATTTCGAATTCAATAGGATAATATCTTCCTGTTGCCTGATTATAGTGAGGAATGCCCGTCAAAACTTTAACCGCAGCATAAGCCATTTCAGGAGTTTTAAAGGAAATATTAGGTATTATTTCTTGCGCACCGCCTGACTTTACTGCTGCATAAGCAATAAATTCATTTGGCGACATAGCGTTGCAAATAATCTCACGGGCAAACGCAGCTTTTCTGGCATGATAATTCCGATAATCCTCCTCCCACAAAACATACTGTTTTATTCTATTGCGAATTATTTCGTTTTTTTCTCCACCAAATTGACAAATGTATGTAGTGATGTCTATAGTACTTCCCCAAGAATCCGGCACCCTTTTTTTAAATGCATCATCTACCTCTTCTAAAGTTAGCATATTGACGAGGTCTGGTAAAAAAAACGGAACTGCCTCATGTTCTTTATCTACCCATTTAATTATACGTCCACTAAGTTCTCTATTAATAAATTGCCTTTTTAAGTACTCTGCAATTTCAGGATTTTTAAAGTTGATAGAATTATAGACTGTTTCCATAATAGAGTAACCATCGTAAGAATAATCATCGACATTTTTAAATTTTTCGTACAATAATTTCAAATCTTTCAAATTAATATTAGTCGCAAAACACTTATTCTCCAAAAGTATACGTGCATCTTCAGTAAGCTGCTCATTATATTCATAAGCAGGATAATAAACTCCCTCTTCTGCATCATAACTACGCTTAATAACAATATGCTCATGCATCTTATCGCCTATTCGGAATAACTCTGAGAGCAAAACATCATAATACTTTGCACCGTCCAACCGTTGCAAAATAAATTTGATGTGTGATTGATGGTCGTTTATCAAGCTATTTGCCAATTCCTCTTTGGTCAGAGAATTGATAGCTTCGTCAATTTTATCCATTGCCGTTTGTGAAAATAACCCCAAATTTAAAACTGCCGAAAAGATACTTGCCAAAATAATTTTCTTAGTCATTTTTATTCCTCCTTATTGTTTAAATTATTATTCTATTTTTTCTCTAATCTGTCAAATTGTACATAGCTTTCGACCTTATTTTTTGTCGTGTCCGCACTACTGCCCGGTTGCGCGCGCATTGCCTATAAATACTCGTAAAAGTACAAAGAAAAATCTGCTCATTGAGTGAATATGCAGGCAAAAACAGCCTGCTATTCGGGCAAAAATTACCTGTTTTATAATTCTTCTCACAATCGCTGCGAATAGAAAATAAAAAAATCTTTATGGAGTATTTTTGAAATACGATACAGCAAATCGGTAGAAATATAGGATTTTTTGAATTGTTTTCTCAAACAGCTTGCATCGCAACACAATTGTCCGGCAAGCCACGCAACCGAACGTTGTTCGGCAGTCAGTTTCTTTTGTATTTCTTTACCTATATGTATTTCGTGGTTTTCCTGCATAAAAAAAGCGTAAACTATTCGGTAATTGCTTATTTCAAATCCCGGCTCTACCAAAACCTCTGTACATAAATAAGCACGAATAGTTCACGCACAAAGGCGTGAACCCCACAACTTATTCCCACGTACTTGAAATTGGTAGATTTCGGACTTGAGAGAATAAAACTATATGTTTAAAATCAATTCTAAATCAATATGTTATATTTTTAAATTTTTACTTTTTTAATTGTTTCATTTTCGCAAAATTACAATAATTTTTATTTCAATTGCAATTTACACCAAATCATAATTGTTCGGAAACAATACTTTCTGTTGCCCGCATTGCTTCCAATGTATTGCCCAACAATGTATCCAAATCCCAGCCCAGCATTTCGGCTCCGCTTTTGATAATATCGCGGGAGCAACCTGCCGCAAAGGATTTGTCTTTAAATTTTTTCTTTAAACTGCTCAATTCCATATCTGAAACACTTTTCGACGGACGCATTCTTGCTGCGGCTCCGATTAAACCGGTCAATTCATCTGTCGCATAAAGAATTTTTTCCATTTCGTGTTCGGGTTTAATGTCGCCCATTACGTTGTAACCGTGTGAACAAATAGCGCGGATTACATCGTCCCCGTAGCCTTCTGATTTCAAAATATCGACTACTTTAATGCAGTGTTCCTGAGGATACATTTCATAATCAAGGTCGTGCAACAACCCTATTATTCCCCAATAACCGGCATCGTATCCCAATTTTTCGGCATACCATTTCATTACTTCTTCAACCGTCAATGCGTGTTGAATATGAAATTTTTCTTTGTTGTATTTCCTAAGAAGTTCAAGCGCTTTTTCTCTTTCCATAAGTTATACCGTTTCATTTTCGCAAAATTACACTAATTTTTTATTCCGGTTACAAATTATAACAAATCATATTTTTTCGTATTTTTGAAACTCGAAAAAATAAACATCATACTATGCCAAGCAAACAATGTATTATTTTTCACTTTTGTCTTGCATACAGAACAAAAAACATACAGTTTTGTCTTGTATGTAAAACACTAGGAAATTATAAAGGATTTGGAAATGGCTGCAACATAATATAAATCAATAATTGTAATGAACTTTTTTCGTGGTTTGCGGTTGAATTTGTGTAAACATATTATTTTGTTTCTACTCATCACCATTGGAACTATCACAATTTCCAATGCCCAACAACGTGCCGACACAATCGTACAAAATCCACAAACATTTGAAGGAAAAATTATCCGCAATATCGTTATTGAAAACGGAACATTTTTTGAAATTGCGCTGCAAGACAGTATTGCCATAATTGCACGAGGAGTTGAAACAGCTCGTTTTCTGCACATTAATACGCACGATGCGGTTATTCGTAAATTGCTGTTATTCCGTGAAAATGACCAACTCGATGCCTTGCGCCTGCGCGAAAGTGAACGTTTGGTGCGTTCGCAACGATATATTGACCATGCTTCTATTGAAATCGTACCAATTGCCGGAAGTGCCGACAGCGTTGATGTTCGGGTATTTGTGCACGATGCGTTTAGCCTTATTCCCGAAGGGCAAATTTCCACTTCACGCATTGGTGTTGGACTGCGGGCAAATAATTTGCTGGGTACAGGGCATCAAATTCGTGGTTTTTACACGTGGCGGCGCGATAACGGATTGAGTAACTACGTGTATTCGTATGATATTCCGAATGTTGCGAATACGTATATCAATGCCAATGTGCAATATCGCCGTAATCTGATAGATACTACAAACACCAAGCGACTTTCGCTGCAACGACCGTTTTATTCCATTTTTACGCGCTGGGCAGGCGGCGTTACGCTTATGCAACAATCGCAAATGAGCAATGTGTTTTTGCCCGATGAGGTAGAGCCGGTTGTGCAACGATTGCAATTCAACGAGCAGGATTATTGGGCGGCTCACGCATTGCAATTATCACGAAGAGAAAGTCGAAAACTTATTGTTTCCTCACGCTATTATCGCATCAATTACACGGAAAAACCCTTGTCGGAATTTGACCCTTTGCAGAATTTTAGCACTGAAAATTTATATTTATTGGGCTTCGGTTTTTCGGAACGGACATTCCGGCGCGACCGCTATTTGTTTAAGTTTGGCGTAGTGGAAGATGTACCTGTGGGGCAGATGTATAATTTTGTTGGCGGTATTCAAAACAAAAACGGACAAAACCGTTTGTATTTGGGAACAAATCTTTCGCGTGGGCAATATTTTTCGTGGGGGTATTTGGAAATGTCGGTCAATTTGGGCTCTTTTGTCAGCAAATCCAACATTGAAGAAGGCGTTTTTCGAGGCGAACTCAATTATTTTACCCCGCTTATAGAATTAAACGATTGGAAAATACGTGCTTTTTTCCGTCCGCAATTGGTGCTGGGTTTCAATCGTTTGGCTACCGATAGAATTACGCTCAACGATTATTTCGACATCAGCGGTTTCAACAGCGTGCGTCCGTTTGGAACGAAGAAAATAGTTGGGCATTTGCAAACGAATATTTATTCGCCTTACAGTATTTGGAATTTCAAAATCGGCGGCTATCTCTCGTATTCTATGGGAATGTTGGGCAACGATGACGACTGGTTTTCGCACAGCACCGTGTATTCTGCCTTGGGCTTTGGCTTGCTGTTTCGCAACGATAGGTTGGGTTTCAATTCTATTCGGATTGGAATTTCATATTTCCCGTTTGTGCCCGAAGCCGGGTATCATATTTTAAAAGTCAATTTGTATGAATCGCAAAATTTTAGGTATCATGATTTTGACATCAACAAACCGGATATGATTAGGTATCAGTAAAATTTGTCTCATATCTCATATCTCATATCTCATATCTTTACTATATTTGCACGAAACAAAAAATAGATTATAAATACTTTATAGTATGCTACAAATAACCAACTTACACGCATCAATACAAGGAAAAGAAATACTCAAAGGAGTGAATTTGACTGTCAATAAAGGCGAAATTCATGCTATAATGGGACCCAATGGGTCGGGCAAAAGCACACTTTCATCGGTGTTGGCAGGTAGAGATGTGTTCGATGTAACGCAAGGCGAAATATTTTTTAACGGGAAAAATATACTTCCTTTGGCGGCGCACGAACGCGCCTGCGAGGGAATTTTTCTCGCATTTCAGTATCCGGTGGAAATTCCGGGAGTGAGCATGACAAATTTTATGAAAGCCGCCATTGATGCGCAGTATGCCTACCGAAACCAAGAGCCGCCGACAGCTACCGAATTTTTGAAAAAAATGAAAGCGATGCGCACTATGCTTGGTTTGCCCGAAAAATTAAATAACCGTTCGGTAAATGAAGGTTTCTCGGGTGGCGAGAAAAAGAAAAACGATATTTTTCAAATGGCAATGCTTGAACCGCAACTCGCAATTTTGGACGAAACCGACAGCGGGCTTGATATTGACGCCCTGCGCATAGTAGCCGACGGCGTAAACCAACTCAAAAATCCCGATAATGCTTATATTGTGATTACGCACTACCAACGTTTGTTGGATTATATTGTACCTGATTTTGTGCATATATTATATGACGGAAAAATTATAAAAACCGGCGATAAAACTTTGGCACTTGAACTCGAAGAAAAAGGTTATGATTGGCTTATAAGTTAATAATTCTGGATTGCTTCGTTCCTCGCAATGACGCTACTTCGAGAGTTACTACAAAGTCTCAAAAGAGCGTCATTGCGAGGAACGAAGCAATCTATTTATTTGAAAATTGTTTTATGAACCCAACAAATTTACACAACGTATTGCACGCAACACCCACAATTATAGTGTTTGAAAATGGCGCGTTTTTGCCAAAATCATCGGGAACGAGTACCGAAAATCTCCCAATTACAATGGAAATTGACGACGATACTTCGCAAATTTCTATTTCGTTAGCCGCATCAAGCAGCGAAAAAATTACGATTTTGCATATCACGCGCGGCGCAAATACGCAGGCACAAACGAAAATTCATTATACCATTGGTGAAAATGCTTCTTTGCAAATCACTGAAATACACTGCTCTACCAATGAGCAAAACAAAATAACTACGCTCGAAACCATATTTTCGTTAGAAAAAAACGCTCAATGTGAATATGTGAATGTTCAAAATTTAAACGATGAAACTGCTTGTAATCAAATAATTACAGTAAATCAAGAACACAATTCACAATGTACCGCTCATGTATATCAATTGCAAGGCGATAATTTACATACATCGCTCGCGGTTGAGAAAAACGGTACACAGGCAAACACTTCGCTCTACGGACTTTCGTACCCAAAACACGAGCAACGGTTTGAAATTCACACACTTGTAAAACATAATTGCAGCGATTGCGAAACAGTAGAAAATTTCAAAATTTTGGCTGCCGACCACGGCGTTGGCGTTTTTGGTGGTATGATATATGTTGCTCCTCACGCTGTAAAAACGCTAGCAAAACAAAGTAACAAAAACATACTTTTATCGCCCAACGCACGCATTTTCAGCAAACCGCAATTAGAAATTTACGCCGACGATGTAAGTTGCAACCATGGTAGCAGCACCGGACAATTGAACGAAGATGCCCTGTGGTATATGCAAACACGAGGCATTGCGCCGGAGCAGGCACGGCAATTGCTTATTCAGGCTTTTGTGCATGAGGTTACTGAAAAATTGCCTACACAAGAATTGCAAGATTTTATAAGCGCACAAGTTTTAGACTTATAGACACAAGACTTAAAGATATGAAAAAAGGCGAAATTTTAATTTTCGCCTTTTTCGTCTTATGTCTAAAAGTCTATTAGTCTTGTGTCTTATTAGTCTTGTGTCTATTCTAACTTCCGCTTAACCTCCTTCTCTTCGTAAGCCTCAATAATGTCACCAACTTTTATATCGTTGTAATTGTGAATATTCAAACCACATTCGTAGCCGCGTCCAACTTCTTTTACATCGTCTTTGAAGCGTTTGAGCGAACCCAAATCGCCGCTGTACACCACAATACCATCGCGGATTATGCGGATTTTTGAGTTGCGGAATATTTTACCTTCTATCACGAAGCAACCGGCAACAGTTCCCACTTTGGTAATTTTGAATACTTCGCGAATTTCGCAACTACCGGTAATTTCTTCTTTAATTTCGGGCGAAAGCATACCAGTCATTGCATCTTTTATTTCATCTATAGCGGCGTAAATAATTGAATATAAGCGTAAATCAACACCTTCACGTTCAGCCAATGCACGAGCAGCAGCCGACGGACGTACTTGGAAACCAACAATAATAGCATCTGATGCCGATGCCAACAACACGTCGGCTTCCGAAATTTGACCTACGGCTTTGTGTTTTATGTTCACTTGAATTTCTTCGGTCGAAAGTTTTATCAACGAATCTGCCAACGCTTCGATTGAACCGTCCACATCGCCTTTTATGATAATGTTCAATTCTTTGAAGTTTCCGATTGCTATACGGCGTCCGATTTCATCAAGCGTAATATGACGCATTGTTTTCAATTCCTGTTCACGGTGCAATTGGTCGCGTTTGTTGGCAATTTCACGAGCATCGCGTTCCGATTTCATTACGTTGAATTTTTCGCCGGCTTGCGGTGCACCGTCAAGTCCCAAAATGGTAACGGGCGTAGAAGGTCCGGCTTCGGTAATTTGTTGGTTACGCTCGTTGAACATGGCTTTTACCTTGCCCGAATATTTTCCGGCGAGTATAATATCGCCTTTGCGGAGCATTCCGGCAGTTATAAGCAACGTTGAAACGTAGCCACGACCTTTGTCCAACTGCGATTCTATAATAGTTCCCAATGCAGGTTTGTTCGGATTGGCTTTCAATTCAAGCATTTCGGCTTCGAGTGTTACTTTTTCCATCAATTCTTCAACATTCACGCCGTGTTTAGCGGCAATTTCCTGCGATTGATATTTTCCGCCCCAATCTTCCACCAAGTAATTCATGGCGGCTAATTGTTCTTTTATTTTTTCGGGATTTGCCCCGGGTTTGTCTATTTTGTTGATTGCAAATATAATAGGAACACCGGCAGCCGCAGCATGATTGATAGCCTCTACGGTTTGCGGCATCACGCAGTCGTCGGCAGCCACCACAATAATTACAATATCGGTAATTTGCGCACCACGGGCACGCATGGCGGTAAACGCCTCGTGTCCCGGAGTATCTAAGAATGTAATTCGTTTGCCGGTTGCCATTTTCACGCTGTAAGCGCCTATGTGTTGCGTAATTCCACCGGCTTCTCCGGCAATCACGTTCGATTTGCGCACATAGTCGAGCAACGAAGTTTTACCATGGTCAACGTGTCCCATTACGGTAACAATCGGCGGACGTGGCAACAAATCTTCGGGATTATCGGCAACTTCTTCGATTGCCTCTTGAATATCGGCAGTTACAAATTGCACTTCAAAACCAAATTCTCCGGCAATTAAATGAATTGTTTCAGCGTCAAGCCGTTGATTAAGAGCTATAAACAAACCAACGTCCATACACGTTTTTATAATATCGGTTGCCGGAATATTCATCATGATTGACAAATCGTTGGCAGAAACAAATTCGGTTACTTTCAGAATTTTATCTTCCAAAGCCTTCATTTCTTCTTCTTCGGCAGCTGCCTCACGAATAGCTTCACGTTTATCACGGCGATATTTCGAACCTTTACTTTTTCTGCCGCCGCCGTCTAAGCGAAGGCGAGTTTCTTTGATTGCTCTATCTACATCTTCTTCGTTAACTTCTTCACGCGCAACATATTTTTTGCTGTGATGTTGCGGTTTGTTGCTGCGTCCGGAACTGCTTAAAACGCCTTTGTCATTTTTGTGGTCGTAAGCCTCAAACACATCTTTGGCACTAATATCAACTTTACCTTTATGAATACGTTTGCGTTTCTTTTTATCGCCGCCGGCATCGTCGTTAACCGGCAAATCAACTTTTCCTACAACTTTCGGCGATTTCAATTCGTCAACCGAAGGTTTGTAAATATGTTCTTTTTGTTGAGGTTTTTCGCCTCTTTGAGTTTTGTCGTTTCTCTCGTTTCTTTCGGATTTCGCAGCAGGTGCCGTATTTGCGGAAACTTCGGATTTCGACGGTTTAAATTTATCTCTACGCTCTCTACGTTCTAATTCTTTTTCTTTTTTCGATTTTTTATCGGGACGTGTTTTTTGGTTAAGAGTCGATAAATCTATTTTGCCGATTACTTTTACGTTGTCTTCAATGCTTGCTTTGTTTGCTACAAAAATTTCCTCTTCTTCTTCCACAAATTCTTCATTTTCAATAGATTGAATTTGTCCTTTCGGTCGAATTTTTTCGACAACAACAGGTTCTTTTTTGACAACCGGTGTTTGTTTTTTAGATTCCACCGGCTTTTCCTTTTCCGCCGGTTTCTCAACTTTTGCAGTAGGAGTAACAGCTTTTGGTTTTTCGGTTGCTGAACCCGTCGAAGTATTTTTTGCAGCCTTCGGTCTTTTGTGAGCATCAATATCAATAGTACCAATTACTTTTACATTGATGTGCGATTTTTGAGGTGCAGGAGCAATTTCTTCTTCGTCATCATAATCGTCATCTTCTTCCTCGTCTTCGATTTCAATCACTTGCGCTTTCACAGGTTTTACAGGTACTTTTGTTGATTTACCTGTACTTTCGCCTTGATATTCTTTTTCCAACAAAGCAACCAATTCCTCAGATAGTTTAGCATTTGGATTATCTATTTTATGCCCTTTTTTTTCAAGGAATTCCACTATCGTTGAAACTCCTATGTTAAATTCTCGTGAAATTTCTATTAATCGTACTTTTGCCATATATTTCTCCTTTGAAATCTAAACTACCTGTTTTGTTTTGAAGTGTATTTTTTTGTTGTAGATAAATGCTTTGCGATAAAACGCTACGCTGATAAATGGCTACGCCGATAAATTTATCTTTTTATCAGCGAAGCGTTTATCGCCGCAGGCAATTTATCATTTATTCAAATTCCGCACGTAAAATCTCTAATACTTCGTTTATTGTTTCTTCTTCTAAATCGGTTCTTTTCATTAAATCTTCTTTCGAAAGTTTCAAAATACTTTTTGCGGTATCGCAACCCACTTTTTTGAACTCTTCGATAATCCAAGCATCTATTTCGTCGGCAAATTCTTCCAAATTCACGTCTTCTTCTTCTTCCATGTTATCGCGGTAAACGTCTATATCATACCCTGTTAGTTGACACGCCAAACGAATATTTGCACCGTTTTTGCCAATTGCCAGCGACACTTGGTCGGGTTTCATATACACTTCGGCTCTCCTATGTGCCTCATCAAGAGAAATCGACGTAATTTTTGCCGGATTCAACGCACGTTGAATAAATAATTGCGGATTGCTTGTGTAATTTATTACGTCAATATTTTCATTTTTCAACTCACGCACAATTCCGTGAATACGCGAACCTTTCATGCCCACGCAAGCACCCACAGGGTCTATGCGTTCGTCGTACGATTCTACGGCAATTTTTGCTTTTTCCCCCGGAATACGCACAATTTTTTTGATTGTAATCAAACCATCGAAAATTTCGGGAACTTCCAATTCAAATAAATGTTCCAAAAATTCGGGAGCTGTGCGCGACATTATTACCAACGGCGTGCCGTTGCGCATTTCCACACGTGAAATAACACCACGTACCGGTTCGCCTTTTTTGAAAAAATCCGAAGGGATTTGCTCTGTTTTTGGCAAAATTACTTCATTGCGTTCGTCGTCGAGCACAAGTATTTCTTTTTTCCATACTTGATACACTTCGCCGGTTATCAGTTCGCCTATTTGGTCTTTATATTTATTGTATACATTGTTTTTTTCCAAATCGCCAATGCGCGAACTCAAATTTTGGCGGATTGCCAACACTTCGCGGCGACCAAAACTCTCTAATTTCACTTCTTCGGTTACCTCCTCGCCAATTTCATAATCTTCATCAATTTTTTGTGCGTCGGTCAACGAAATTTGCTGCAATGGTTTTTTTACATCTTTATCGGCTACCACCTCGCGATTGTGCCAAATTTCAAAATCCCCTTTATCTACATTGATAATTATATCGAAACTTGAATCAATTTCCGCATCGTCGTTAATCTCAAATTTGCGTTTCAACATTGCTTTGAACACGTCTTCCAACACACTTTGCATAGCCGGACGATTGATATTTTTGAGTTCTTTGAACTCCGAAAAAGTTTCTATTAAATTTTGATGTCCTATTTTCATTTCGTATGAATTTTTGAAAATGAATTATTATGAATTATTTATTTTGTTTTGTTTGATTTCACTGAAATTTCTATGGTGGTTTTTTTTATGTCGGCAAAAGTAATAGTTTTTTGAGTACAAATTTTCTTTTTCTTGCCTTTTGGCTCGGTTTTAACTATTTCCTCATATTCTATCTGCACCTCATCGGGATTTACATCGGTTAATTTCCCAATAAATTTCTCGCCGTTTTTAAGAACTATCGCCACATTTCGTCCTACATTTTTTACATATTGCCTGTGCACTTTCAACGGCTCCGACAATCCCGCCGAAGCAACCGTGAGCTCAAAATCTTCTTCCTCACGATTCAAATTTCCCTCAATATGACGGCTCAAAGCCACACAACGGTCAATATCAACGCCTTGCTCAGAATCAACAGCAACCGAAATTTGCGCCGATGGCGAAATTGTTATTTCCACCAAAAACAAATCGTCGTTGCCGGCAATAAATTGCTCAACCAATTGCGTAATGTGTTCTTTTGTAACTAAACGTTCCATACTACTAATAAAAAAGGGACGAATAGTCCCTTTTGTTTGTTTTAGAAAAAATCCGGTGCAAATGTACAATTATTAATTGAAATGGCAATAGATTTTTTTAAAATTTAATTTAAACGAATTTGACAACGATTTCATTGTCAAACGAATTTAACAGTAAAATCATTGTCAAATCAATTTCGCAGTAAATTTACTGTTAAATTAAAATTCCAAATATTTTTACAAAAATTTCATGTAATTCAAACGCTCTGAAAGAGCAATATAACCCAGCCCAACGGCAACGCCTTGGGAAAAATCGCCCCAATTCCATTTGCGCCCTGCTAAGGGCAACATACATTACGTCCAAAGATATTTTTCATCAAATTCAACATTGTATTCCCTCAAAAATTTTACATATTCTTCTTGAAATGTTTCAATTTTGTGATGCTCTTTTTGATTTTCAATGTATTTTTCTACAATTGTCACTTTCGATTGGCTAACGGAATAACCTGCATAACCACCTTGCCACGCAAAAAATTGATACTGCTTGCCTTTACTTTTAATCCAACGGCTACTATTGCGTTTTATTTCTTCAACAAATTTCGCCAATGATATGTTTTTCGACATTGTTGTTAGAATATGTACGTGATTTTCCGTTCCGTTAATCATAATCGGCAAGGCTTGATTTGCTTTAATTATACCGCCAATATAGGCATACAACTCTTTTTCGTCTTCGGGGGAAATAGTTACATCGTTGTTTTTGACGTGAAAAACAATGTGAACATATAATTTTGATAATGATTGCGACATACGATTGTTTTTCTGCAAAATTACACAAAATAGGTTTAATAGACAAAAATTATGTTGCCTTTACAAGGCGCATAGAGGATTTGTTTCATTTGTTTCATTCGTCCCAAGGCGTTGCCATTGGGCTGGGATATATAGGCTTTCAGCCAATAAAAAGCCGTAGCATTCACGCTACGGCTTGATTGCAACAATCGTCAAGTAAAAAAAATCAATTTCTTTTTTCTGCTTTAAAATTTTTTTCTGTATAAGTATCTGCTATCGTCCCATTACGACATCCATATGAATTGTCTCGAACAATCTCTGTAACTGAACATGTTCCTGACATTACATTACCATTTAAAGTAACATTAAATTCTATGCGCGTTTCCACTCCACAATAGCTTGAATTTCCTGGACTATATGCTGATAATGTAAATCTTACAACTCCATTTGTTGATAAAGTCCAATTTCCTGTAGCTTTCGCTGATTCTGTCCCATAAAAAAAAGTGGATGAACATGTATTATCTGAATTAAAGGTTGGGATTGGGCTGGGTTATATAAGGCTTTCAGCCTTTTTAAGTTTGATTTTACAACTATAAAATTTCGTGCATTTACCATAATATTTTCCCCCATGCAACTTACAGATTGAATAAAAAGTCTTATGTTTGCGTAAAATTTTTCAATTGCAAAAAAATAGATGAGTAGCAATTTGCCGGAAAATTCGGAACGAAAATGGGAAAACTATTTTCAAAAGTTATACACAAAGCATTATGCACCATTGTGCGTGTATGCCGCATCTATTGTGCAGGACGACGACGATGCCGAGGAAATGGTGCAAACCGTAATTTTGAAATTGTGGGAGCAAAAAGAAAGCCTTGAAAGCATAGCTTTGATGAAAGCATATTTGTACAGGGCTGTAAAAAATACTTGTTTAAATCACTTGAAACACAAAAGAATAGCCGCCATTTACGCAGATTCGGCGTACGACGAATTGAAAGAAATAGAGGCAAACCTCGTAGACCCTTACCAAACCTCCGAATTACAGGAACGAATAAACAATGCAATTCAGGCTTTGCCCGACCGTTGCCGCGAAGTTTTTGAATTAAGCCGCTTTGAAAATAAAAAAAATAAAGAAATTTCTGAAATGTTGGACATAACGCTCAAAGCCGTGGAAGCCAATATTACAAGGGCTTTGCAAAAATTGAAAGAACAGTTTGGCGATATTATTATACAAAAAAAATAAAAAACACATAGGGTATAATGCAAAAAAAATGTCTTAGCCGTATAAACTCACAGAAATGAACGAAGAACTTATCATAAAATATTTGACACACAGCTGTAGTGCCGACGAAAATCAAGCCTTGCTTGCGTGGGTTCGCCGGTCTGATGCCAATCGACAAGAATTTGTTGATTTTTGCACCGTGTGGCAATCTGCAAAAGTTGCTCGCTTTGATGCGCAAAAAGCTCACGCAAAATTTGTGCAAGCAACTTCTACTTCGACAGATTCGACAGGCTCACTGACCGCAAGCTCAGCAACCGGAAAATTAATTTCATTTTGGAAACCGTTAATGGTGGTAGCTGCCGTTGCCCTGCTTTTTGTAGGGTTATTTTTCTTGCACACGCCACAGCAAAAGCAAGAATTTGTAACCGTTGCCAATACAGCCGTTGAACCTCTGCAATTACTATTGCCCGACAATTCCGAAATTACCTTGCAACAAGGCGCGCAAGTAACATACCCTGCGCAATTTGCCGCCGGTGCCCGTAAAATAGAAGCAAGCGGAGTGCTTTATTGTAAAATAGCCCACAACGAACAAGCGCCGTTTACCGTTGATTGCAAAGATTTTACGGTAGAAGTACTTGGTACGGAATTTGAAATAGAAACCACCGCAGGAAATGCGCACGTGATTGTGGAATCGGGGAAAGTGCGAGTGTGCAATGTGGCTACAAAAACTACGGTAGATTTGATTGAAAATGAACGAGTTGATGTAAAACAATACAGTTTGCGAAAAGTACAAAATAATGATGTAAACGTTTTATCGTGGAAAACCGGTTTATTGAAATTTTCCAACACGCCATTATCACAGGTTTTTTCGGATTTGCAACGCCACTATAAATGCAACATAACTGTTGCCGACAAAGCAATAAACACCTGTAAAATTACCGGAACATACCAAAATATGGAACTAAACGAAATATTGGAAATTATACATTCGGCATTTCCTCATATACACTTTACTCTCTCTCACACTAATGCCGGCGAAATAACAGTTCATCTCTAACTCTATTCTTCTCATATACTCGTAAAATTACACAAAGAATACTGTTATTTCGGTTAATCCTTGCTCCCCCCATAAAGCAAGGATTTTTTTTTGTCGTTTCTAACTCGAAAGCGCCATAATCCGTTCCGTAATTTCCTTCATGTTCAATTCCGTGCTTTGATTGGCGCTTACAAAAAGCAGGTTTTTCTTTTCCCAACTCATGGCAAAAAGTTCCGCCAATAAATCATTAACATCGGTAAACACTTTGATTTTGGTACTGCCGAATGTTTCGCAAATTTGCTGTTTGCTTACGAGCGGCAATCCTTTTTTCTTGAACAATTCGGGGTTGTAATACACCAATTTTTCGTCAGCCAAATTGAGAGCGCCTTCGCAATCTTTGTTCAATAAATCGTGAATAGAATCGTTGGCATTTAATTCCAAATATGCCGCCAAACTACGGTTGGAGTACTGTTCACGAATAGCCTTTATGGTATATTTCAATTTTACGGGCGAATAGGTGTAATCGAAATAAATGCTTGTATTGGTGTTTTTTGCCAACACTTGCAAATGCTTATTACTCCCTTTCATGCTTTTGAATGCTTGATAAAATGCCTCGTTCGACAAACCAAGTTTGAGACATATTTTTTGCGCAGCCGAAACATTGCGCATATTATGTTCGCCGAAAATCAATATCGGCAAACGTCCGCCTGCAATTTTCAAATAGGTGCGATTGTTGAACACCTCATACGGGTGCGTAGTGTAAGGCTCCAAATTCACAATTGTTTCGGGTTCTTCCGAAATTATTTGACGCAATTTTTTATCTTTCACGTTGTAAATAAGCGTGCCATGTTCGGGAATAGAGTGAATAAAATTGCGGTACAATTCCACATATTTTTCGTAACTGTCGAATTGCTGTTTGCGCTCTTCCCACGAAATACCGGTAATAAGCCCAATGTGTGGTTGAAACACTTCGAGCCGGGCGCGAGTGTCGCACTGCGAAGTAAGTTCTTCGCCGGCTTCAATAAGAATAGTATCGCTATTGCTTAGGCGAATGGTTTCGGTGTAGTCAAAAACCGGCGAGGTAAGCATAAAATCAATTTCTTTGCCAAAATACGAAAGCACGTGTAGAACCATAGCCGCAACGGTATTTTTACCATACGCTCCGGTAACAACTATGCGGGTTTTGTCTTTGCTAAATTGCGCCACAAATTCATGATAGGGCATCACAGGAATATTGAGTTTGCGGGCTTCAATCAATTCGGGATTATCGGGCGTAATTTTTCTGCCAATTACAATAGTGTCAATGCTATGCGTAATTTTTTGCGGAAACCAACCAAAATGCTCGGGCAACAAATATTGCGTTTTGAGCATCGAAAACGTGGGGTCTTCTATGTGGTCGTCGCTACCGCTGATAATGTATTGGTGCTCATGATTGTGCGTTTTTTTGAGTGCAATAGCCAAATTGGTCATTGCTGTTCCGCCTATTCCTATGAAGTGTATTCGTTGCATATTTTTAGTTGACGAGGTTTTAGTTTGTTAGGAAACAATGTATTATGATATAGATATTCGTTGATATTCGATTGATATTCAATAGATATTCGGTTGATATTCATTGATAAATGCTTCGCGATAAATACTTCGTGATAAATGCCTGCGGCGATAAACATTATCGTGCGTTAGCACATTTATCAGCGGAGCGTTTTATCTACATTCATCTTTTTCCCATTTCTGTTATTCAATTATTCAATTACTCAATTATTCAATTATTCATCTATTACCTCTATTACAAAATAATTTTTCTTCCCTTTCTGTACCAATATATAAGTATCATTCAATAATTGTTCTTTTCCAACAACAGCATCAACGCTTTCAATTTTCGTTTTATTGATGCTTACTCCGCCGCCTTGCAGCATTTTGCGCGCTTCGCCTTTGCTGGGGAAAATGGCGGTGTGCGTTGCCAAAAGTTCCAATACCGGCACGCCGTTTTCTATCAAATTTGCAGGAACGGTAAATTGCGGAACGCCTTCAAATACTGCCAAAAACGTTTCTTTTGAAAGTTGTGCCAACGATTGGGTTGTGCCGCTGCCAAAAAGAATATTTGTAGCTTCAATTGCCGCCATTAATTCTTCTTTGCCGTGCACCATTGTTGTAATTTCGTAAGCCAAACGTTTTTGCAATACCCGTAAATGCGGCGCTTGTACGTGTTCTGCCACAATGCTGTCAATTTCTTCTTTGCCAAGCATTGTGAATATTTTGATATATTTTTGCGCATCATCGTCGCTCACGTTGAGCCAAAATTGGTAGAATTTATAGGGCGAAGTGCGTTCGGCATCGAGCCACACATTGCCGCTTTCGGTTTTGCCGAATTTTGTGCCGTCGGCTTTGGTAATTAATTGGCAGGTTATGGCGTGAGCCTCGCCTTGTTCTTTGCGGCGAATAAGTTCCGTACCGGTGGTAATGTTGCCCCATTGGTCGCTGCCGCCTACTTGTAGTTTGCAATTGTGCGTGCGGTATAAATGCAAAAAGTCGAAACCTTGCACCAATTGGTAGGTAAATTCGGTAAACGACATTCCCACTTTGGCATCGTCGCCAAGGCGTTTTTTTACCGAATCTTTGCTCATCATGTAATTTACGGTAATGTGTTTGCCAATATCACGAATAAATTCGAGGAACGAAAAATCCTTCATCCAATCGTAATTATTTACCATAATTGCGGCATTTGGCGCAGCAGAATCAAAATCCAAAAAGCGGGCAAGTTGGTTTTTTATACATTGTTGATTGTGGCGTAAGGTGTTTTCGTCGAGCAGGTTACGTTCGTTTGATTTTCCGCTTGGGTCGCCAATCATGCCGGTTGCGCCGCCCACCAAAGCTATGGGTTTGTGTCCGCAGGCTTGCAGGTGTTTGAGCATCATAACGCCCACCAAATGCCCTATATGAAGTGAATCGGCAGTGGGGTCAATACCAATATAGCCGGTTGTACATTCTTTTTGCAGTTGTTCTTCGGCGCCGGCAGTAAGGTTGTGTAGCATGCCGCGCCATTCCATTTCTTTTACAAAATTCATTGTGTTTTTATTTTTTGCAAAAGTAATGAAAGATATGAGATTTTAGATATGAGATGTGAGACAAAAATATTTTTCTTGCGAAAAATGTGTTTTTCATAAAAGACAAATTGTTACATTTGCTCTTCTAAAAATCACCGTCTTGTTTTGAAACAAAGAATTTACTTACTTATTGTAGTGCTACATGCGTGTATAGGAACATGTTTTGCCCAAAATTTCTCCGATGTGTTTCTAAATTTGCAAACCACAAGCGGTGTAGAATTTTCGGAAGATGAAATTGCTTCGTTACAAGATTTATACGCAAATCCGCTCAATCTCAATCAAATCCGTGAACAGGATTGTGCCGAATTTATATTTCTGAATGAATTTGAACAAAAAAGTTTGTGGGATTTTTTGAGTAGCAATCGCCCTTTGCAATCAATTTACGAAGTGCAACTTGTGCTTGGTTTGCCTATTGAGAAGGCGCAATTGTTGGCGCAATTCAGTTATGTGAGCAACGAAAAACCGCCACTTACATTTGCCGAATTGCTACAACGAGGTAAACATACGCTTGCCGTTTCGTATTCATTTCCTCATGTGAATTTTGCTGAATACAAGGAGTTTATGAAGTATGAAGGCAATCCAAGTAAGGAAATTGTGCGCTATCGTTTCAATTCGTTCAATCGTTTGATAGCCGGTGTAACGCTTAAAAATGATGCAGGCGAAAAATTTTATCGCCAAGATAGGGGAGTGTTCGATTACAAATCGGCATACGTGCAATACCGCGGCAAACGCACTGATTTTATTGTGGGCGACTATGAATTGCAGGTGGCACAAGGTTTAGTTGTCAGCCAAGGCGGATTTTTCGGTAAATCAATCGACCGCAGCGTGCGACCGAATTTGTTGCAGACAAAAGTGCATAGTTCGGCAAACGAATTTGATTTTTTTCGGGGGGTAATTGCTCGTATTCAGTTTCCGCAATTTGAAATTACGCCCTTTGTTTCGTTCCGAAAAATCGACGGAAAAGTAAAAGCCGACAGCACATTTCCGTTTCAATTGTACGAAACAGGTTATAGGCGCACGGCAAGCGAAATTGCAAATAGAAATGCCGTGAGTGTGAACAGTTACGGTGTTCACGCAGCTTCGAGCGTTGGCAGTTTGTCGTATGCGCTCACGTCGTTGGTGCATAATTTTTCGCTTGATACCACGCAGCATACTATGGCGAATACGAGTGCATCGTTTCGCTATGGCAAACCAAAATTTGCCCTGTTCGGCGAATTGGCATTCGATAAATTGTGGCATCACGCTGTGAGCATGGGAACGCAGGCAAAAATTCATCAAGATTTTTTATACACCTGCATTTTCCGCTCGTTTCATAGTGATTATCAAAGTTTTATGACACATTCGTTTGCCGAACAAAGCACTGTGAAAAACGAAACCGGTGTGTATAATTCCTTTGATTTACAAGTGAGTCGCTCGCTGCTTTTGAGCATTGCGCACGATGTGTTTTACATGCCTGCCGAACGATATTTTGTGAAAAACGCCACACGTGGCAGCGAATCGTGGGCGCGCGTGCAATACAGCACTTACGGCGGTTTGCGCAGTTATATCAGCTTTCGCAGCGAACGCAAAACCGATTACACAAGCGGCGAACAAACGCGAGGAACGATTGAAAAATTCCGCAATTATTTTACGATTTACCTAAAATTGCCGTTGAACGAACAATTCTATCTTACTTCATCGTGGCATCAATCGTTTATACGCAAATACGAGAAAATCAAAGGTTTTGTATGGTATCAAGATATTGTGTATAAACCGATTAAGGATTTGAAAATTTTTGTGCGTTATGCCCAATTTAATGCTGATTACGATGCGCGCCTGAGTGCGTGGGAAGAAAATGTACAGTACGCATATTCCTCAAAATCATATTTTTATGAAGGTTCCGAATGTGCGGCAGTAGTAGAATACAATTTTAAAAAACGCTTATATGTTGAAGGAAAAATTTCAAAAACCTTCTATCGCCACCCCGAAACGTTGCCAAAACATTACAGTTTGTACAAAAACAGCAATCCGTTGACGTATAATTTTTTTGTGGCGTATACATTTTAGGGAACGTCTGAATCAGGATTTATGCCAAAGTGAAATATAATTTATTCTAATTTCTGGATTGCTTCACTTCGTTCGCAATGACGCTCTTTTGTCGATTTGTGCAAACTCTCGAAGGAGCGTCATTGCGAGGAACGAAGCAATCCAGCATGAAAAATAAATCACTTTGGTATTAGAGGTTGTTTAAATTTAATGAAAAAATCAATTACAACTGCTTTTTGTCCTTTTTTTAATCAAAATTTACGGCTATGAACCTTGTTTTTGAGAAGAAAATCATCGAAAAATTACACATAACATTTCTTAATAAAATTTAAACAACCTCTTAGATTTTTTCAATACAAAACACCGCATACAACGGCACCGATTTTATACCGTTTTCAAAGCCAAAATTCTTTTGTGAAATGCGTATAGAGTAAGGGCAATTGTATTGTTTCGCAAATATATTCATGCTTCTGCTGCGTGTATTAACGCCTCGTTTTACTTCCACCGGAATAACTTCTACGCCTCGTTGCAACACAAAATCTACTTCAGCGGAATTATCATTTTTCCAATAAGAAAGTGGGATTTTATTTGCTGTAAATGCTTGCGCTACATAATTTTCGGTAACCGACCCCATAAAATTATTTCCTTCATTATTTTCGGCAACGAGCAATTCGGCAGGCAATTGAGATTTTAACGTAAGCAAACCAACATCGCTCATATACAGTTTAAAATCAGGAAAATATGCATAAACTGCAATTGGAATACTCCCTTCGGTAATTTTTTGACATTTTAAAATTGTGCCTGCAAAATTGAGCCATTCTATGCTTTCGCCAAAAATGGTTGCCGTAGCGCCTTTTTGTACAATTTTATATTGAAATTTACGGTTTTTTTTCGCTAATTGGGCAGGAATGGAATTGTAGCAAGCGCGAATTTTGACACTTGTAGTTGTGTCGGCGTATTTCGACATATCGGCAGTGTATTCGTTAAAAATATCATTTTGAACAATTTGCGCGCTTAAAAAACTATTGGTTTCAACAAACGTTTTTACAACAGCAGGCATTCCTCCAACAACTAAATATTTTTTATACAGTTCCAACGCCAATTTGTGCAACGCAGTGTTTATAGGCTCATTGCTTTCAAAGTGAATTTTGATTTCTTCTGCCAATTTTTCGTAACCCAACGCCCAAAGAAATTCTTCAAAATCGAGCGGAAACATATACAATTCATTAACTTTTCCAACAGGAAACGAGTATTTTTCACGATTAACCGCCACCCCAAGCAACGAACCGGCAGCTGCAATGTGATATTCGGGCGCTTGTTCACAAAAATATTTCAACGAAGTCAAAGCTCTTTCGCAGGCTTGAATTTCGTCAAAAAAAATCAAAGTTTTATCTGCTGTAATTTTTTGCCTTTTCGTTAATTCCAAATGCTGAATAATCCGTTGGGGCGAAATATCTCCATCGAAAAAATCACGCAAAGCTGTTTCCAACTCCATATTGAGATATATCACATTCTTGAAATTCTCTTTGGCAAATGTTTCCAAAGTAAACGTTTTTCCAACTTGACGTGCTCCATTTAGTATCAACGGCTTGCGGTCTTTCTTGTTTTTCCACGCCAACAATTCAGAGATAATTTTTCTTTTCATCTGTTTATTTTTAATTGTTTTTTTCAAAGGTCAGATGGAACCCACATGATAATCATTTATCGGTTGCTGAGCTTGCCGAAGTATTGTGTGATATGGTATCATGTGGGTTTCATAGTGTTTGTTTTTACCAAATTTTGACTTTTAAGTATGAAAAAGTCAGAAAATTTTGATTTTTTCATAGATAAAATCAATTACAAAGATATATCTTTTATTTGAATTTACAACAATTTTGACTTTTAAGTATGAAAAAGTCAGAAAATTTTGATTTTTTCATAGATAAAAATCAAATAATATCTTCATACAACTGCCACATTCGCTTGCGCAAATGCAAAACGGCGTAAATATCGAACAAAGGTATACTCCTCATACAAAGGCTTTATATCATTTGCAGAATAAATCAATAATCTATATTCCCGAACTAATTATAGAACAACCACGATGCCGAAAATACCAAAATACCGCTTTGTTGCGGATAATGCAAGGCAAGGAAATTACGTTCCGCAAGTTGCGCATACACGCCATTGTATTTCAACATAAAGCGTACGGGTTTGTATTTTACCGTCAAAAACGCATTCACAATCGGAAAATCGCCAAGTTTTTCTTCTGTTTGCGGAGCATACACACCCAACGAAGGAAAAAATTGCGGCGCATAATATTTTGGGTAATATAAGGCTTCGGCTCCCACCAAACAATCTATCAACTTACGATAAAATTTAAAACGAGCGGCAACCGAATTGTAGGTTGCCCACGTGGGCGTCTTTGTGCCGGAAATATTACTTTGTTGATAAATAATACCATTTTGCATAGAAAGCCAAGGCAAATCGGTAGTTTTTTTAGCTTCTAAAATTGTTGATTGAGCAATATTTTGCGCTTGCTCCACAGTACCATTGGCATCAAAATACACATAGTTGTCGAGCGAATAATAATCGGCTCGCAGGGTAATGTTGCCATAATCGAAACCTAATTCGCCGCCTGCGTGATGACGGCTTTCGAACGCAAGGTTGTTATTCCACTCTGCCGTATTCGCCGCATAACGCCGGTAAAACATATTAGGTATTTCATAACTGTAATTGTACTGCGCTTGCACATTCAAATTATACTCTTTCCACAACGGAAGCGACATTTGAAATTGATTTTGAGTACTATAATCGCCATTGGCACAATATTTTTGTTCGTGATTGAAAGAAAATTCTTTACGCACATAGCGCAAAGTTCCTGTGGCAAACGGGTGATTGTCGTGTACTTCGGGAAATTGCAAATCGTAATCGCGATAATAATTGTATTGATATTCGTTTCCTGCTCCCACAAGCACTTGCAACGATTGATTGCCGCGGCGCAATTCGCCTTCAACAAAAGCCATTGGCGTAATTATTTTAAACAGTGCCGTGTCGAGTATTTTCAACGTATCGTGAAATAAATGTGTATAATTGCTTTTATTCACACTCAAATCGCTATACCAAAAATTGCTTTTTTTGTAATCCATACGTACTCCCACTGCCAACGGGTAATGCGGCATTTCCAACGATGTACTGTCGAAAATCGGTTTCGGCATAAGATTCCATTTTTGCACAAAAAGCATAGAATTGTAACCGATTGTTGACTGCGCTTTGCTCATGCGGGGAGTTACCGTATCTTGCTCCAAAACACCGCCTCTTTCCTGCCGTTCAAGATTATTGAAATTAAATCGGAAATAGGTTGAAAATCTGTTGCCGGAGTAAGCAACCCACGGTGCAATATTGCTTCCTCGCGATTGCAGACGATAATTAGGATTTTCGCCAAGCACTTTATAATATTGCAAATACAAGCCAATGTTCAAATCTTTGTTTACATTTTGCGTATGCGTAACACGCACTTGCTGTTCTTTGTGCATACCGCCCGAATAAGTCAACATTGTAAATGGCACGGTGGTATTGTACACCGGCATATCTTCGCTGTCATAAAATAAATCACTCACAGCGGGCAACCAAAACGGTATAGTATTTTCGGTAGGCACAGCCCGCAACGAAAATGCCGGCGAAGCAAATTGCCCCAAATTAGTACTATATGAACTCAACCACGCATTCGGTTCGTATTCAAAAAATCGCAGGTGCATGGTATCAACTGCGCTTTCTTCACGTGTGGTAAAAAAACTGTTGTAGTACCAGCGTTTTATTTCTTTTGTGCGTTTGAGCGTGTCGGTTTTGTACACAAGGGTTGTATCTTCTTTCCATTCATTTGGCTGCGCCATTGGGTTAATCATGGTGGGCGTTTGCGCGAATATCTGAGGCTGTATGCCAAAAAATAATAAGAATAAGGAATAAAATATGTTTTTTTTCATGTGTCTATTTTACTTTGCACATTCAAATTATAAATGCAACTTTTTTGTAGCTGCAAACATAGGCAAAAAAATGTTCATTTAGATTTCATATACCATTTTATTCGTTTTCAAACCTTATTTTCAGTTTTCGATAATAATTTTTCACACTTTTGTCGCCCTTGTTGTCGAGGAACAGGCAAAAAGGCAAACTGTCTGTCGTTCGGTGTTTTATTACGCAGGCACAACATTTTCCGTGATTGGGGCAAGTTGTCTTCGGACAAGCACACTCTTTTACGTTATTGCAATTCATTTCTATTTTCCTCGCTTTCCTGTTACTGTTATCGAATAAATTCCAACACTTCCTGCTTTGTACATTTGAATAGATGCCTTGTCTAAATGGTACTGCAAAACATCATCGGGGATTTCAACCGTTTTTGTACGTTCTACTTTTATGTCGGAAAAACCTGCTTTTTCAATTTCGCCCAAATATTCATCTCGCTGAATAGCACTTGCAATACAACCTGCGTACATTGCGGCGTTGTCGGTAAATTCTTTTGGAAAATGTCCGTTAAGCACCACATCGGAAATACAAAAATGTCCGCCAACTTTCAAAACTCTGTAAATTTCTTTGAAAATTTTGTCTTTGCGTGGTAACAAATTCAAAACGCAATTACTTACAACTACATCAGCCGTTTTGTCGGGCAACGGCATATTTTCAATGTCGCCCTCTAAAAATTCAACATTTGTGTAACCTCGTTTTGTAGCGTTGTTTCTTGCCTTTTCGAGCATTTGAGGTGCAAAGTCAATTCCGATAACTTTTCCTGTTTCGCCTGTTTCGGCACGAGCGATAAAACAATCGTTACCTGCGCCACTTCCCAAATCTACAACAACATTGCC
>WQTX01000039.1 GCA_009786075.1 Bacteroidota bacterium
GAGCACCCCTACTATGGCTCGTTTGGCTATCACGTGTCGAGTTTTTTTGCGCCCTCATCACGATTTGGCACGCCCGAAGATTTGAAAGAATTGATTGACACCGCTCACGGTATGGGTTTGCGCGTGATTATGGACATTGTACATTCGCACGCAGTGAAAAATGAAGAAGAAGGACTTGGAAAATACGACGGCACCGATTATCAATTTTTTCACAAAGGCAACAAAGGTAACCACGATGCATGGGATTCAAAATGCTTTAATTACGGCAAAAATGAAGTAATTCACTTTTTGCTTTCAAACTGCAAATATTGGATTACGGAATTTGATTTCGACGGTTTCCGTTTCGACGGCGTTACGAGTATGCTTTATTGGGACCACGGACTTGGACGGGCTTTTACTACCTACGATAAATATTTCGACGGCGGACAAGACGGCGACGCCATAACCTATTTGATGCTGGCAAATAAAGTAATTCACGCTACCAAACCAACAGCCATAACCATAGCCGAAGATATGAGCGGAATGCCCGGATTGGCTTCGCCCACAGAATATGGCGGTTACGGATTCGATTACCGTTTGTCGATGGGTGTGCCCGATTTTTGGATTAAAATGATAAAAGAAAAATGCGATGAGGATTGGAACGTTGGCTTAATTTTCCATGAATTGACCCAAGCCCGTTTCGACGAAAAAGTGATTTCCTACGCCGAATCGCACGACCAAGCGCTGGTGGGCGACAAAACAATTGCCTTCCGCTTGATGGACAAAGATATGTATTTCAATATGCACGTTGCCTACCCAAGTTTGATAATAGACCGTGGAATGGCATTGCACAAAATTATTCGTTTGATAACGCTTGCCTGTGCGCAAAACGGCTACTTGAATTTTATGGGAAATGAATTCGGACACCCCGAATGGATTGATTTTCCACGAGAAGGAAACGGCTGGTCGTATAAACACGCACGCCGCTTGTGGAGTTTGAAAAATAATGAAGAATTACGTTATAAATTCTTGAATGATTTCGACAACGATATGCTTGCAATGGTAAAAAACACACCAAACTTTTTTGCAAAACGAGCGGAATTTATTCACGAAAACATTCAAGACCAAATACTTATGTTTGAGCGCAGTGGCTTGTATTTTGTATTTTCATTCAACCCAACGCACTCGTTTCCCGATTACGGATTTTTTGTTCCCGAAGGCGAATATAAAATTGTATTGTCGGTAGACAATACCAAATATGGCGGCTTGAATAGAATAGACGAAACCATACATTATTCAACAATTGCAATTACCGAAGATTCACGATATGTTGAACATCTATTGAAATTGTATGTGCCTTCGCAAACGTGCATTGTGTTGCAAAAGGTTGAAGGGTAGAAAACAAAAACGGCAAACCATTTTCAGATTTGCCGTTTTTGCGTTTGTTGTAGGGGCGATATTTTTCGCCCTTGTGTTTGTAGAGACAGATAATTAACTTCGTTGAGGGTTGCGCCGTTATCCGTCTCTACGGGGTGCTTATTCAGATATTGGTTATAATTTTATCACTTTTACCACAGTGTCTCCGTTTATCTGCAACAGATAAATACCTTTCGGATAGTTCGACATGTCTACTTCTTTGCCGTAACCGTTGTATAACAATTCACCTAATTGGTTGTACAGTTGCGCGTTGGCAGCGGTTGAGAGATACACTTTGTCGGTAGTTGGGTTCGGATAAACGCTGATGATGGTAGCGTCTGCCGAATTGATGCCGGTTAGTGTGTCGCTGTAGAATTCATCAGGGCTCACACCGATTGATTTAATCGTATTCGCAGTAAGTTGATTGTTGGTGCAATCCAAATACTTAAGATTTCCTAAGCCATTCACATTAAGCCAAATAAGCTGATTATTGCTGCAATTCAATGTTTGAAGATGAGCCAAGCAAGTTACATTGAGCGTAGTGAGGTTATTGTTTGGAACATTCAACGTTTGAAGGTTGGTAAAGTAGCAGATACCGGTAAGGTCGGCAATGTTTAGCCCTGCCAAATCCAACGTTTTCACATTGTGCGCTTGAATGCAAGTAATAAAGCCGTCGTTGTCGAAGTCGTAGTTATCCAGAATGAAGTTTCTGAAATTAGCATCGGGGAAGTTGGTTGCGTTTACCGCAATCACACATTCGGTAGCCGGAGAGCAGTTGTTCGATACGCCGTAGAACATAGTAGCTGTTCCGTGTTCCACACCGCAAATGCTGCATTTTACTTTGTAAACAGCAGGGCTTTCGCACGTTGCTGCGCTAATTAATGCGCCACGTACTGTGAATTTGTGCGTGTGATTTGGGTCAACCGGACATTTGCAATCGTCTTTACCGTCGCCGTTGCTATTGCTGTTGCTGTTGCTGTTACTATTGCTGTTGCTATTGCTGTCGCTGTTGCTATCGCTACCTCTGTTTTCACAATCTATAACCCATTTAGCTACGCCTATATTAATCCACACGAGCGGATTGTTGCAGTATTCCACTGTTTGAAGGTGTTCCAAGCACGACAGGTTGAGCACGGTAAGGTTATTGTCCTGCACAAACACTGCCTTCAAGTTCTCGAAGTAGCAGATACCTGTAACATCGCCAATTTTGCGGTCGGAAGCGTCCATTGTCTGTATGTGCATTCTCTCTTCGCACGAAAGGATTCCGTCTTTGTTAAGGTCGTATTTTTCAGAAATAAACGCTCTGAAATTCGCATCGGGGAAGTTTGTTGCGTTGATTTCAATATCGAGACATACTTTCGGTTCGCAGTAGCAGCTGTCTTTCGGCATATTTATTACCACAATTGTGATTGATGCGCTTGCTTCGCAACCTTCGGCATTTACCACGGTGTAAGTAATGGTAAAGTTGCCAATTCCTGCTTCTTCGGGATTGAACATGGTACCTGTAACGCCCGCGCCGGTAAATGTACCACCTTGTGGAGTTGCATATCCGGTCAAATCAATTGCAGGAGCATATACGCACACGGTGTCGATTTGCTCGAACGTTACAGTAGGAATTTCCAAAGCATCAACAAAATCGGCTTTATGCTGCTCTCCGGTACACTCATTAGTATACATTGTGTAACCTTGTTCGCTACAAGTTGGCGCATGTAGCACAGCAGAGTAACGGTCTTCACAAGGTAATGTCAAATACTTAAACTCTGTTTCCTGAATGCCTTCTACCGCCTTTGTTTCGGTACTCATATAGTATTTTCCAGGGTATTCTACCAAGTCTTCATTGTTAAAAATCACTCCGTCTTTTCCCCAGTAACGACCAAATCCAATTTCAGCGTCTAATTCCGGTTCAAGCAACAAGCTGTATGCTAACTTTATTGCAATATCATTTTTTCCCCAGAAAACACCGTTAGTGATTTTCTCAAGTTTCCCTTTGTTTAGCCCGTCGCAGTTGATTGCAGAGAACAACCCGATAATTGTTCCGCCGGAAATCAGCTTGATTGTACCGGAGTTTGCAATACCATTGCTTCCGTTAGAGACAAATTTGCCGCCGCTGATTTCATTAATTGTACCACCCGAATAATTGAAAATGGCATACGAAGTTTTACCGAGAAAGTCGGCTTGTCCGCCAATATTTCCGATTGTTCCCGCATTTAACATCCCTTGGCTTCCAATAAATGTTCCGCCTGAAATTTCGTTAATAACGCATCGCACATCGTTTTGCAGAGCAACTGTAGCTTCAAATATTCCGCCGGTTATTTTATCTATTTCGGAACCGATAGAAGAGCCGGTAATGCTTAACATACCAAAGTGAGCACCGAAAAAATGCCCTCCGGAAACAGTTCCGATGCTTGCTTTTACCGGATACGACCAATCGGAGTTAATGGCAACTACTGCATTGCGGTTGCCGTCGGTGTCGTAGGTATTTCTTGCTGTAAACGTACCGCCCGAAATTTCATCAATCCGGCTGCCGCGAATTATTATCAAAGCGCTGCTGCGCACAGCTTCAAAATAGCCGCCTGAAATTTCACCTATTTGAGACTCATTTTGCACAAAAATAGCCTGTCCGTGAAGTGTAACGTCGGGATTTGTCTGATAGAAACTACCACCGGAAATTTTGTCAATCCTTGTGCCGGCATCGCTCAAATGAACTGCTTCCTGTGTGCCGTAAAACACACCGCCGCTGATTTCCTGCAACTTCGCCCCTTTGCTCATATCCAAAGCCGTAGTGTTTCCTTCAAAACGCCCGCCGCTGATTGTGCCGTTCACATTTGGTCCGCTTAGCAACAGTGTTTTGTAGCTTTTTAGTATAATACCGTCTTTAACGTGGATTGTCCCGTTTGTAACGTCCACAGAATGTAAAATCGTCAAAGGATTTGCAGTAGAGCCCTCACCTAAGGTAAGAGTGCCGCCGCCTTGCAGCGAAAATTTGAGAGCCGGTTGGGCAGATGCCATAGTAACGGTGTGCGCACCCTCGGCGCCTACGATTGTTACATCGTCCGTATCAATAATAACATCACTTGTCTCTGTTACATCGCCAATAACTTCCAGAGTGAAGGTAGTATGTCCGGCAGCCTTAACCGCTGCAATCGCTTCGCTTATAGTTTTGAACAGGTCGCCGGTTTCTCTATGTCTTACGGCATACTCTTCAGGTTCTACGGGAGCCAATCCCATCCATGGAACCGAATATGAATAACCGTTATACGAGAATTTGATGAGCGGAGTCTCGCCGGAAGTGTCCCACTGTGTATCGCTAAGATTTCCGCCTTCTATGCGAGTCAGTCCGTTAGTGGTTCCGTGGTATTCATTTGGAACCACAAGTTTATCAACCTCCACGATAATGCCATAATTTGTATACCACACATCAAAATCGTCGCTAACGCATGTGCCTTCATAATAAGCAGCTAATCCATAGCCAATAATAATAGAGCAATTCCATGTAACAGCTCCGGTAGCCGAAACAAGACCGCCTGTTACGGCTACAGTTCCGTCATTTTCAATTCTGATAGCGTAGCAATTATTGGTAGGGATTCCGTTTTCAACGGTTGTTTCTCCCGTAGCCGAAATCTCGCCGCCCGATACTCTTACATTGCCCTTGTCGAGATAAATAGTTGAAGAGTTTCTGAAGGCTGAAACCTTACCGCCGCTTACTGTTACATCGCCGTTTATGACACGAATAGCCGAAACATGCCACCAATCATTGATGTCTGTTCGCAGTGCCGAAACCTCGCCGTCCGATACTGTTACATTGCCATTTGTAACAGTGATAGGGGCAAGAAACTCCGAAACCCGACCATCTGTTTTTAATACTACCTCGCCGCCCGATACAATTACATTACCGGTAGCGACTTCGATAGCGTTTTTACAGCTTACCGCGATTTTTCCGCCGTAAGCCACCTCAAATGTTCCGCCGCCGTTAATAGTAAACGACAACCCTTCCGATACGGCGTTCCATACCACTGTAACTCCCACCGGAATATTCAGTTCAATCCCTGCAACCTCATTTGTCTTGGTTCCGGTAACTGTAACCGTATTGCCCGACGATGCGCCGTTGACGGCGTTTTGGATTTCGGTATTGATGTTAGCGGCGCTCATTGCGCCCAAATTAATTTTGTCTTGTGCATTGACAACTGTTGTCAAACCCAGCAATGCTACTATGAGCATTTTTCTAATAATAAATGATATTGTTTTCATAAAATTAAGTTTAAGTTTTTTTTAAAAAAGCTACACTATTGTTGTAAAGGGCTTAATTTTATATTAGGAACTTCTAAAAAAGCAACACATTATTGTAACAATGCGGAGCATTCGCTTAATGACCGCAAGCTTAGTCGCCGGAAAGGCTGTGAGTTCTTGGCAAATTGATTTCAGGCGTTGGGCTTGCGGTCGGTGAGTTTGTCGAAATGCGGTGCATTGAGCTTGTCGAAATGTCTGCTGAGTATTTTTAGAAGTACTCTATTGCATGGTTTGAAACTATGGAGAAAAATTGTTTTCTTTTTCTTCTTCATAAATTGGGAGTATATTCAAGCTACCCGGTCGGCAGTTTCTAAAAATATGACTTCGACTTCGCGTAGCAACCGTTGTACAGTTGGTAAACGGCGATTGATGAGAAGAATCGAAAAAAACTGAAACGGCACTTTTAGAAGTGTCTAATACAATAATTGGTTTCATACTGTTTGTTTTTTTAATTGTTACTATACATTTGTCAACTTTCTTGACATTAAAAGTTAAAAAAACACACAACTTTTAAGAATGTTATAACCACCAAAACAATCCTAATCCGCAGGTTTATATTTCTTTTTCTCTCTCTAAAAAGAAAAGCTGCAAAAATTGAAGTGTTGTGCATTTTTTTAACAGGTTGATATTTTTTATTTTATATTCCAAGATTTTATGTAAGTCAAATCGTAGTCATTCGATAGCCGTTCCAAATTTTCACTATCTATTTCTATGATGGCAACACATTTTTGCGGTTTGTTTTTGTCCGTCATTATAAAATCCGAGACGTTAAGTTTTAATACATTGATTATTTGGGTCAACCGTTCAATATGTATTGATTCTCTCTCAAAAATACTATACACATTTGTGCGGCTGCAATGTATGGCTTTGGCAAAATCACTAACCGGCATTTTTCGTTCTTCCACAGCTTTTTTTATCATTTGCCCCATGTGATTGTTTTTTTGCGTTGTTGTTGTTTTCATATCTTTACATGTATTGAAAAATTGGACATCATTTTTTTTACTTCTAATCAACACAGCAAATATACAAGTGTAAACAAGTATTATACAAGACTTTATATGTGGTAAAACCAAAAAAAAAGTCTCAAATATTGACAAGAAAATGAGACTAAATCTTTGAATTATTCATTTTGCGAGGATTTTTTTAAGGAAAATCCTCACAAAATGACATAAATGTTAAACTTTATAGTAATTTTGTCCTAATGAACGTTGTCAACGTAACACTTTATAAATTATGAATGATTGGTATGATTCTTTTTTAGAGACACTCTATAAAAAGTACCCTAAAAAGTCGCAACTCACCGAAGCGTTAATGGACTTATTGGCAATAGAGCGGGAGTCGGTGTACAGGCGGTTGCGTAAAGATATTGTATTCCCCACCCACGAAATTGCAAAAATTGCTTTTACATGGAATATTTCTTTGAATGAAATTGTTGGAATCAGAACCGGTGAAATTGTGTTCAAAACACAATTATGGAACTATCTCAACCCTTCGGACGAAGAATTGAATGCTATGCGGTTTTTTTCCGAAGACAGCGAATATACACGGAATTTCCCCAATATGGAATGTATGGAAATTTCCAATAGATTGCCTCGTATGGTGATTACCGGTTTTCCGTATTTAAGCCGATTTTATCTGTTAAAATGGAATTATCAATATTGCAACGAAGAAGCCTTGCCGTTTTCCCAACTCATGTATCCCGACGAAGTTGCCCAACTTTCGGAAAACTACTATATGGTTTCAAAAAATTTGGGAACTGTAAGTTTTATTTTAGACCATAATGTTACCAACGAAATGGTTTCCGATATACGCTACTTTCACTCTATCTATTTGATTAGCGATGAGGAAAAAGAACTGATTAAAAAGGATTTATATGCCTCGCTGGATTATATGACGGAAGTAGCTGCCAAAGGTTGTTGGCCCGAAACGGGCAATAAAGTAAACCTGTATATTTCTCATTTAAGCATCGACACTAATTACAGCTACTACCATTCGGACATTATAAAATTTTGCTGCGTTCACGCCTTCGGGAAAAACGAAATTTGGTCGAGAGACGAGGCAATGGTAGAAAATTTCATAAACTGGATGCAATCAAAGAAAAGGGCAGCGGTACTGATTTCGGAATCCGACGAACGTAGCCGCATTGAATTTTTTATGAAGCAGCGGGAGATAATTGATGGGTTGTAGGGATTAGGGAATAGGTATTAGGGAATTCTAACAACTAATCACTATTCTCTAAGAGGTTGTTTAAATTTAATTCAAAAATGTTTTGTGATTAACGTTGTCCGTAGGACTAAATATGAATAACCCCCTATGAAACGCAGTGATTGGGGGTTAAAATGCAAACGACACGCCACAACTCGGAGAGTTGAATATCTAATCTAAATAATTCAACCCTTTGAGTTGTGGAGGCTTTTTCGCTTACATACCCCCAATCGCTAACGCTTCATTGGGGGTTATTCATATTAAACTCCTTTGGAGTTTTTAGGTAACGACACTGGTAATCATTTAAAAAATCACAGAAATCATTGTAATCAATTTAAAATCATAGTTCAGACAAGAAAGAAACTGCAAAAAACCAAACATTTTTTGATTTTCAGGAAGAATGTTGTATTTTTGTGAGGTAATTTTTAAACATTACCATTATGGAAACTTTGACAGCAACAAAACCAAGAACATCTCATCGGGTTTCCGATATTCAAAACAGTCATAAAACTCACGGACAGTACATTGCTGTAAATGGGGTTGTCGAAAAGGCTTATACGGTTGATGAGGTATTTTCGCGCCTTGAAAAAAATCTCAATGATTTTTACGGAACTAACTATAAATTAGAGTAGTTATATGTACGATATATTTATTTCCGAACAAGCAAATAAGGATTTCGATAGCTTGGAGTTTGCCATAAAATATGAATATCAATCGCCACAAACCGCTTTTCGTTATTTACAAGGTTTGAAAAACAAAATAAATGAACTGCGACTATTTGCCGAAATATATGCAATAGAAACAAGTGAATTTTATCGGCAATTTGGTTTTAGAGTTCGGCGCATAAACTACAAAAATATGGCTGTAATTTATACCGTACACGAAAATATTGATTACAAAAGTTTTGTTTACATACGCCGTGTTATGCCTGCATCTTTGATAACAACACAACTGCATCTGTTTTGAGAGCACATTTAAATGCTTTACGTTTCTTCAATAAATTTCCAATGCATAACTTCTTTAAGTTATTGGAATTAGGACAAAAGTAGAATTATTTTTTGAATTCTCAATATTATAATTTATTTTTTCCCTATTAACATACCCGATTTTGCATTTAACGAAGAAATTGCCGGTTTTCCGGTGCTTTTTTCTATTTGCTTGCGGGCTACTTGTGCTGCCATTGCGCCTTCGGTTGCTATTTGGGCGCTTTCGGCAAAATTTACCGGTTGGCGTTCTACCGAAATATCGGTTGCGGCAACTTCTGCCAACATGTTGAGTACCAGTTCGGTGTTTGTCATATTATCCCGCAGATTTTCTTTTTTCAATCCTTTGAAATTTTTGTATTCACGAGTGTTCATTCCACTCCATGTTTTACTCATTAAATCGGTCAAATCGGCATATTCTTTACCTTGTTTTACGCCGCTTTTATCCCATTCATCGGTCAACGCTTTGCGCACTTCAATTGATTTTATGCGTTGGTTTATCCAATTTTCGCTATAACCCAAACGGCGATAATTTTGTATGGCGCGGTCAATCGATAATTCGGGGTCTATTGTTTCGTCAATACGCTCACTGCCCACTTTGGCAAGCCATAGTTTAAACGGCTCGGCTTTTTTACTTGGTATAGATTGTATTAAACGTAGAATTTGTTCTGTATCAGCTACATCGGTTTTGTAAAACTTACCGTCTTCCGATTGTAATTTCAGTTGTCCCAAATCTTGGGACAACTCACTTCCTTCTGCTTTTAACTTGGTTTTCAACGCATTCCAATATTTTCGAGGTCTTGGACTATCCGTCAAAACTTCTACTATATCTATCACAGAGAAATACCATTTCTCTTGGTGCTCGTCCCACGCAGAACGCACTTTTTTTTGTTCAAAAATTTTTATGCTCATTTTTTGTTTGGTAATTATGCGAATGTAAAACTATTTTTTGTTTTTGTTTTCAACTGTACAAGTTTTTTTCAACTCGTAACGCATTATTAACAAATTGCACTACCCACAAAAAGCGGCACTTTTTTCGTTGTATCAAGCGTCAAACAAAAATCAATACACCCCTGTAAATTATTCGCAGTCAAACGACCATTTTGTGCGCAAGTATTAATTAATGCTCGCAAATTATGTTTGTGATTGTTCCACATTTCTACGGCTGTTTTGGTGGCATCGCAATTGTTTTCAAACAACTGTGATTGCAACAATTTTTCGGCAAGTGCACCGCAAAATACCGTATCTTCTATATTGTAGCGACCTTTCCAACCGGCGCAAAGTAAAATTACCGGAGCTTTTTGTGCAATCAAATAATCGGCAACGGCACTCACATTTGAAAAAGAACCGATTACAACCGCTTTGCAATCGGCAGCCATTTGTATGGTTTTTGTGCCGTTGGTGGTGCTGTACACAATTGTTTTTCCCTGCACAATTTCGGATTTAAAATTATCGGGCGAATTGCCAAAATCGGCAAAATCAAGTTTTATGCCATTACGCTCGGCAGCCACCATATAGCCTTGTTCTTTATACGCACGAGCTTCATCACGGCTACGCACAGGAATGATTGTTTTTACACCGTTTTCAAATGCGCTGCAAATTGAAGTTGTAGCTCGCAAAATATCAACCACCACTACAATGGCATCGGTATTTTTGTAAATTGGGAATAATTCGGGGCTGAGGCAGGTTTCGAGAGAGAGATTCATTGTTAAAGTTTAGAAATTAGTAAATATGCCAATGTGATAATATGCCAATTTGCCAATGTTTGTAATGAATAAATGTGTTAATTATTTAATTTTACATTAGCACATTGACTTATTGTCGTATTGGCACATTGTTTCTTCGTTTCAATATCAAGCACCACAATCACAGCCATAAAACCCCAAAAAAGCGAGGCAATTTTGTCCATATCGAGGAAATTATTTAAAAAACCGTGTAAATAATAGGTTGATAATGACAATACTAAAAAGAGCGCCATTTGTCGGGCAAAGGCAGATGTGTGGCGTTTAAAAACCCGTACGGCAGCTGCAATGGTTGTGATAATTATTGCTAAATAGCCCACCAAACCCATAAATCCGGTTTCGGCTAAAAGTCCCAAATATTCGCTGTGCGCATTTCCTCTGTTGCCGGCATTGGTGCTGGCATTCGAGAGGTCGCTCGAAACTTGAAACGGAGCATAGGTAAACGTATACGTTCCCAATCCCATACCAAAAATTGGCTCAGCTTGAAACATTCGCAATGCCGATTTCCACCGGTTAATACGTTCCACATTCGATTCGTCGGTTGTAATGTTCGATGCCGATTTTACGTGCTCCATCATGTCGAGGCTCGAATCTGTTTCGTTTTTTTGCAGGGCAAAATAAATTTCGTTGCGCATGGGAATAATAATAATTGCCAAAAACGCAACAACAATACTGAGTGATTTGAATGAAATTTTCAATTTCACAAGTATTAAAACGCATACGGCAATTGCCACGCCAAGCCACGCTGCACGTGAATACGAAAGTATAAGTGCAGTTGTGAGAACGCATAAAAGCACAATGTATAACGTTTTGATATTGAAATCGTTGCGTGAAAAACGCATACACACAAACACGGCAGGCAAAAGCATTGCCAGTGCTGCACCATACGAGGTATGGTCTCGAAAAATTGGGAACATTGCCCTATACGACGATTGATGCGAAAAATCTGCCAAAGCGTGATTGTAGGTAGTGTAGGCTATGGTAATCAACATTCCCAGCGAATACGCTATAATACAGCGTGTTATATTCTTTTTGTCGGTAGCTATTAATTGCGTCATCAAAAAATAAAAACATACAATAAACCACGTGTGCATCAGTAATTTTTTAAACGAAACCACCACATCGACACTCATAATGCTGCTAAACAGCAACCAGCCCAAATAAGCGTAAATAGTAATAGAAACGGGGTGTTTGAGCACTTCTTTATCAAAGCGTTTTTCAACCAGCAGTTTTACGAAAAATATGCACATTGCTAAAAATAGCAACGGTTCGGTTGGTAAGTTCATGTTCACGGGCGGCTGCGGAAAAAATACCTTCAATTCTATCGAAACAGGCACAAAAAACATGATAATAATAAGCAGCGTATCGAGATTGAACAATGAAAAAAAGAGCAAAAACAGGGCTAACGATGCAATGCTGAGCAGCCATGAGTCGTTATAAATTGCTATCATATTGGCTGTAATAAACAAGGCTGCCAATGCAAAAAGACAGATGTACAAGCGTTTGCCGGACAGGAAATTATTTGTGAATTTGTTCATTTCGGTAATTAATCGTGCAAAAATACAATTTAATTTAATATGCCAATGTGATAATATGCTAATATGCTAATATGCCAATGAGCGAAGCGCATTTATTTTTTTTATTGGCACATTTGCATATTAATTTATTGGCTTTAATATGCCAATGTGATAATATGCCAATGAGCGAAGCGCATTTATTTTTTATTGGCACATTTGCATATTAATTTATTGGCATATTTAAAAAAAAATGTATCTTTGTCCCCACAAAAATAACAATTCGGGGTTGACTGGAATTGACGGGGAGTTGATTATTGATGTAAGCATGTCGGGCAATCAAGATTTTGTCCCGTAAAAACATATCTTGAAACAATAACTGGCGAAAATACTTACGCTCTTGCTGCATAATCGAATCATAGTAGATTTTATGCTTTGCGCTGTTCAAGGAACAGCGGCGAGACATTCTGCAAATGGCACGTCCTTAGTCGTTTGAGTTCAGAGTGCTGTAATTAAGGAATAGCGCACAATTTGTTTGGCGTTGTGCGTAAAATTTACAAACTAAGGAAGCAATAGAATGCCTGTTTTCGGTTACTTCCCTACAATCAACAACACGGCTACACATGTAGAAAGCATTGGTAATGCTTGTCCGGACCGGGGTTCGATTCCCCGCAGCTCCACAAGCCACAGCGGGTGGTATTTGCAGCGATTTTGTATAAAAACAACGGAACTGCAACGGAACTATTTAAAAACATCTTTTTTATGTTGGTTTTAGCTTACGGCTGAAAATCAACATAAAAAAAATGCCCAGTCCGAAATTAAAATTACCCCAGAGCAACAATGTGAGCGACCTGTTTGGTTATATGCCTGCCGTCCTCAAAGAATATGCCGACTATTGGTGTATTGAGTATTATGTAAAACACCCTGTTACACAGGAACTGATACGCCAGCGTGAAAAAGTGCAAAGTTACAAAACCCGATACGGCACGCGCGAAGCTCGTAAACTACTGCGAGTAGCGGTAAGTAGGTTAAATTTAAAACTATCGCAGGGTTGGACGCCGTTTTTCGTTCATGAAGATGGTCGATTATTGGAGCGAATGCCGGCAGTAATAGAAAAATTTTTAAAGGAAAAACAGCGTGATTTGAGACCAAACACAATGCGTAGCTACAACAGTATGATAGGCAACGAACTGTTGCAGTGGGCAAAAGAAAACTATCCGGTAGTAACAGCTTCCACATTCACGCGAAATATTGCTGTGCGATATATGGATTTTATTGCTGAAAAAGGAACATCAAACACATCATACAATAACACACGAAAAATGGTAAGTGCATTTTTCAGTTGGTGTGTTGAAAAATGCTATGCGAAAGAAAATCCGTTTGAACACATAAAGCCAAAACGGAAGGAGCAGAAGCGGCGTATTTTAGTTACTGCCGATGTACGCAACATGATAACAGAACATTTGCGCCGAGAAAACAATATAGGTATGCAAATTGCTTTAAATTTGGTATATCAAAGCCTTGTGCGACCAAAAGAAGTAAACGAGATACAACTAAAAAACGTATTTTTAGACGAAAAATATATTTTGATTCCGGCAAATGTGGCAAAAAACCACAATGAGCGCAAAGCAACTTTGAGCGACACTACAATAGAGCTGATGCGCAAACTTGGCATTGAAAAATTACCGAAAGAATACTATTTGCTTGGCGGAAATAGCAATAAGCAAAGTTTACTTCCTCACAAAATAAAATCAAGCACCGGCAGAATTGGAAAAAATTGGGCGAAACTACAAGAGCGCTTGCAGTTCCCCAAAGAAATGCAGCTATACAGCCTGCGCGATACCGGTATTACCGACCTATTAAAAAGTGGAGTTGATAATCTTACCGTGATGCAGCACGCCGACCACCATTCGCTTGAAATGACTACAAAATACGCAAAACACATTGATACCGGACTTGTGCAAAAAGTAAATAAATTACTGCCGGATTTTTAAAACAAAAAATCCCCACTATTCACACAGCAGGGGTTTTATAAATAGCTGTTTAAAATCTTATACTAACTCCGGCACCGATGGCGGCTGTCCTTATAACTCCAAAAACGCCAAAATGGCGGCATTCAGTGCTAATTACGACTGCGGGAGTATACACACCCTGCGAGTATAAACCGCCGGCACCAACTCCGTACCGCCAACGGTTATTTTTTACAGGTTCCTGTACCCGTATGGTAGTTGTGCGCTCATAGCTTTCGCCGTGCCAGCTGCGGGCAATAATTTGATTGGCGCACAGGGTGTCGGTCAAGAATACAATAAAATTTCTATTGCGCAAGGTGTCATTATACACCCGCAATTCGCGATACTCGTTTAGTATACGATTCGTATCGGCTGCTGTTGCGAGTTTTACGGTGTCGATTGTGCGCACGGTTCGGAATTTTGGAACGTATACCGTATCAGTAATACGCACAGTGTCAATGGTTGTTACGATAGTAATTTCGCTTGTGTTTTTTTGGGGCACACAAGCGAAAAACGCACATCATTAGAACAATGCCGAATACGAATGTTAGAAAGTATTTAAACCAATTAACCGCCATACATTGTTTTAGCTTTATTTATAACTAATTCATTTGCGCCTATTATTTTATGTTTTTTCATAATAGCTAACATTTGCATTGCGTGTTCTTTCCCATTTTTACTAATAACAGTTTTTTTACCGGCATGGTATTTTATCTCACTAAACAAAGCACGCGATACTTGCTTCCCCGACTTATCAAACAGCGCATACCCCTGCTCTCCGTATCGTTTTACAGCGTCTTGTGTTTTTCGCTTGGTAGTAGTTTTTGCAGTTGCCATAATCTTACTTTTTAAGTTTTTTATAAGTAAAAATCCCGCCGCCAATAAGCGCAAGCAACACAAGAAGTAACCACCACGGATATACCTTTTTCACATTCTCGAAAGGAATTTCGAGCAAGCTCGTTACCGGCTTATTGTTTTTGCTGTCGAGAATTGTAATCTTTTGTTCGGCAGGGTTAATGATTAATACTTTTTTATCGCCTTTGGTTTTCATTTCGCCAAAGATTTTTGAGCCTTCGGGAATGGCTGTCGTAATAGCATTACTTATGTATGCACTAACTGCGTAAGTGTCAAAAGCCACAGTTGTAGGCTTTGTAACTTTGAATGTTCTAAATAAATTTTTCATATTTTTAAGTTTATAGTTAATTTAACGGTGTAAATTCTTGTCGAATGTTCTGTAATACAAATCGCAAATAATGCTGCCGTAGCGCTCACGTTTGTTTGCTCCTTGCCAATGGTTAAAACTATCTTTCGGTAACTCTACCACTTTTAAACCGTAGAAGTCGGCTATTTGGCTCAAATTAAATTCTTCAACTCCAACCAAATACGACATAGTTTCGGTAGTTTTAGGCGGTTTTTTACAATATTCTTTTGCAAAACTGAATAAATCACGATATGCTAAATAAAAATCGCCGCCAAGCAAGCCGGAGCAAATCAATTTTGCGGGAATTTTATTGCTGTCGAAAATTTTGGAATCTTTAAACCCTTGCACATAGCCGTAATCTCGCAATTGTTCGGTTATAATATTGCCATCTTCGGGAATTTTAAATCTGGGTTTAAAGTATATATCAAAATCCACATGCAAAAACGGTTCTGTTTGCAAACTATATACATAGAGTTTTCCAAAATTCCAATATGCCGCATCGTGTGGAAACTGCATAAAATCTACAACGTGTACCTTGTCGAATTTTGCTAAAAAGGTTTCGCCGGTAAAATATTTTTCACTTTCGGCATCAACATAGAGTTCCACTTTATAACCGCAATTTTTCATGCTCTGAACGCTTAGTTCTGCCATTTTAAGCCACCAAATACCGGGTGTATTTTTACCGCCGTAGGAATTGTATGAGTAGATTACTTTCATTTTGCTTCATTTTTATATTTTTGGTACTCTTGAAAAATTTTACATTCTGTTGAGCAAGAATGATTTATAATTATATCATGGAGCGCTCGTATAATGTGTTCTAATTGTTCTATTTTTTTGAATAACTCTTTTTTCTCTTCATTCTTTTTTAGCACAATCGCCTGTAACTCTATAAGTTGCTTACTTATATATTCGTAATTATGCTGTAAAGTCTCTATAATTTTGCGCAGATTTTCGATTTCTGCGGAATTTGCGCTTTCATATTTAGTTTTCTTTTCGGATTTAAAAAAGAAAATCCACCCCAAACCACCTGTACAGATTGCAGAAACTATTGCAGTAATTATGTGTGTAAGAATATTTTCCATTTTTAAATTATTTTAATTTTACGCAACTACAATATTCCAATTACTCATACCGGTAACTTGCTTAAATATTTCGCCAAGTTGTTGCGTTGCTGCGTAAACTGTGCGTGTGTTTTGGTTTAGCCCAGAGAAGCTGCTTGTTGATTGTATAGTAGAAAAATCATTGTTTCCTATTTTAAAAGCTATTAAAGAAGTAGAACCTTGAAATGTTTGAGTGCCGATACTTACGAGTGGATTGCTGCTAAAATCAAGTGATGTTAGCGAATTGCAATCGAAAAAGGCATAATCTCCGATGCTTGTAAGTGGGCAATTGTTAAAATTAATAGAGGTTAAAGCACGGCAATCATAAAAAGCGCCGGCACCAATACTTACGACTGGGTGGCTACTAAAATCAAGGGAAGTAAAAGCACGGCAAGATGAAAAGGCATCGCCTCCTATGCTCGCAATCTGAGAATTGCCAAAATTAATAGAAGCTAAGGAGCTACAACTAATAAAAACGCCACTATTAATAGCGTTAAGCGAAGCATTGTTGAAATCAAGTGATTTTAATGAGATGCAAGTGTTAAAAGCACGATTGTCAATATTTGCAATTGGGCAGCCATTGAAATTAATAGAGGTTAAAGATGTGCAATACCAAAAAGCTTGCAGCCCAATTCTTGTAAGTGGACAATTGTTAAAATTAATAGTGGTTAAAGCTCTGCAATTAAAAAAGGCATATTCTTCAATATTTTCAAGAGGGCAACTACTAAAATCAAGGGAAGTTAAAGCACTACAATAATAAAATGCCCAACTTGGAATATTTGTAATATTTTTAGCAAAAACAGAAAAATCAACATTCTTCAAACCCATATAATTATAAAATTGATTCGGCACAAATCCTGTTATATTTTTATAGCCACTGCCAAAAACAATATTTTCAATTTCTTGCTTAACAACATACAAGCCATTTATTATTACCTGTGATGTTGAATAACCGGTGTTTGCAAATGCACTCAACGGAGTGTTCGGCAAATCAAAATAATACTTGGTATTACTGCCAACACGTGTATAGTAGCTTAAAGTTGGAACGGTCATCGTTTGTACTTGGTCGCCAATCACAAGCGGTAAATTATGAATGTCCATGCTGCGCAAACTGCTTAAATCGAACTCAAATGTATCGCCGGCAACAAGAACGTTATTGCCGACAGTTGGCATCGTAATTGTCAGCGCCGTATTATTTCCATTCCACGCCGCCTGTACATTTTCAAAATTGCCGGCAATATTTCTAAATGGAATTAAATTGTCAACTTGCGTATTTGTCATTAGCAACGAGAACTCAAAGGTAATTGTTGGCGTAGTTTCGCTCAAATCATTAGTGTAAGTTGCAACATTTGTTACAAATGGAACTTCGGGATTAAAATTTATAGAATACGGAACTATAACATTTTTGCCGTTCACAGTTTCTTCAAATCCGGCAAGCGGCACAAATTCATTCGGATTTGGATTGCCAGAAATAATTGGAACTACTATATCTTGTCGAGCTTCGAGCGCAGAAAGTCGCGCATAAATATTGCTTAAATCAACAGTGTCGCCAATCATGTCAGGCAGCATTGTAATTGGATTTATTGTAAAATTCGACATAGCTATACGGTTTTTTGAGTGTAATTGTATGTTTCTCGTAAATTCCAGTCAAATTCATAAAATCCTAATCCAACCCACTCAGTTACAAAAATAGTCGTTGCAGTTTGTGAATAAACTGATTTTATTATACGTTCTATGCGACATCTTGTTCCATCTTGGTTTTTAGGAAATCCAAAATACCACACTTCGCCATACGGAGTTTGTTGCTGTGCCGATAGCGGTGCTTTTGCAAGATTTTCTAATATTTGACTTGAATATTCGTTCATAGTGGTTAGCTGTTATATTATTGTAAAACCTTTTTTTGCAACCCAATTGGTAATATAATTTTTAAACGAACCTACGGTAACAGCTCCCTGTGCATCTTGAAATATCTTGTTTTGTTCGGCAACTTTACTTCCGGCAGCGCCTATTACGTAGCTATCGGGTTTACCCATAGCTGCTGGGTAGAACACGGCAAGATACACATCGGTAAATCGGTTCATTTTGCCTTTAAAAGGCATAAGATATTTTTCTACATAGCTCAATTGCTGTACGTTGCTCATAGCTCGCAGTGCATCGGTGGTTGTTCCCAATCCAATCGCAGTACTTGGCATAAATTGGATTAAGCCGGTTGCGCCGCTCGTTTTGTTTACTGCCCTGTGGTTAATTCCGCTTTCAATCGCCATAACCGCCATAAGCCAATCGGGCTGTATGCCCAAATTTTGGCTTATCTGCTTTACTTTTTGCAAAAAAGCCTCTTTATTTTCCACTATGTAAGTATCAAATATCATAACTGCTAATTTTTTACGAAATGTCCAAGCAAGCAGTAACAACAAACATGCGCACAGCGCTACGACTGTGATAATAATATGTTTTTCGCCTGCCGGTATTTTCATGGTTAATAACTGAATTTCTGTTATTTTTTAATTAGTGCGCTTCCAACTATCAAAATCACGCCTACGAGCAAAATTGCGCCGGCAAGCATTACAATACTTTCCGTTTCTATTTTAACGGGAACATCGGGCAGCTTGCCGTCCTTTAAGTCGCTTACCAACTTTGAGTTAAAAAAATCGTTCATATCTGTATTATTTATTATATTGTCTTACCATTTCTTCAAAAACCGATTGGGGGAGACTTCTTATGAAGTAATATTTATAAAGAGCATCTTCGGTTTTTTGCCCAAAGCTACCGTCCAAGTCGAGCGCGGCTCCTTTGGAATTTAATATTTTTTGTAGCATTAAAACATTTTCATTTTTCAATATTCCTTTTGTTAATGGGAATATTTGTGCATTACTCAACGACGATGGCGTCATTACAAACTGATTAAATTGCGCTTCGGACATTTCTTTTAAGCCATAGTGCAATTGCAATGCAGCTTCTGTTTTAGGACCGAAAATGCCGTCAACGGTCAAATTAGCGCCCTTGCTGTTTAAGTGCCGTTGCAGTGCTGCTACATCATCGCTTTTTACACCTTGTTTGAGCGGGAATACTTTTACCGAACTGCCGCCTGATGAACTGCCGGTACTGCCACCACCAATTCCCGAACCGGAGTTAGGCGATGCGTTTGCTTTTTTACCGGTTACTATTATAATAGCTGCTATGATTGCTGCAATCACTACCGCTATGATTATGTACTTTGTTGTTTTGCTCATTGTTTTATTGTTTTAAATACTCACTCCTATACCTGCTAAAATGTTGTTTAGTGTTTTTTGTTCGCTACTGCTCAATTCACTTATAATGGATTCTGGCAATTGTCCTGTAAAGTTGCTTATGAAAAACAGTCCGCTTGAAAGCGTTCTTGTGCCGTATGCTTCAACTAATTGCAGCCAATCTGATTTTGTTTTCAATTTTTCCGCAACCGCGTAAATCGCTTTGTAGTCTGTTCCTGCGCCGTTCATTGCTGTAAATAGCTTTGCAGCCATATCGGTGTACCATGTCTTGTCATACGTAAGGTCTCTTGTATCAATATCCTTTTTGCGCTCACTGCTGCGTTTTCTGTCAGCAATCCAATCTTGCACTTTGGGTTTTACGAAAATAAAGGCTAAGTATGCTAATATAATCACTATTACTACCAATATGATTTTCTGCAATCGCGGGTCTAAATTTTTAAACATGGTTGTTATTTTTAGTTGTTATTTTTTTGTTTTAGAATACAGTAGTATGCCGCCGATGGTAAGTGCTGTAACTACGATTAATATGATAAGTAATTTGTTAGTTTGCTGTTTTTCTTCATTCTGTTGTGTTTGTTTATTTTTTTTATTATCATCTATATTACTGATAATAACGCCACTGATTACAGTGCTTGAAACCGTTGCAATGATTGAAATTATAATAGGCATTGAGTTTATTTTTTTGTTTTGAAATACAAGAACCCGCCGCCGATGGCGAGCGCTGCAATCACAATTACGATTATAAGGGTGGTATTGCTGCCTTTTTGCTCATTTTTTTGCGTGCTGCCTGCGCCCATTCCTGCGAGCAATGCTGCTTGTTGCGCTTGCAATTCTGCGGTTTTTGCCTGTGTTTCGGCAACTTGCTTTGCCGAAGCTGCTTGTGTTTTTGCTATATTATTTGCAGATACTCCGCTTAGCGTGGTATTTGCTATTGAGCTAACCGCTCCAATTGCCGGTACAATCCAATCAAACATATCTATTTATTTTTTTAATAACAACCATGCGGAAATTGCTATAACTGCTACAATTACTGCTGTAATGATTATTGTTTTGTTATTATTTTTATTTTCTGTCGCTTCTGCCGATTCTCTCAATTCTTTTTCTTCCTGCAATTTTGCGAGCATTTGTAGTTCGGCTTCTGAGGTAAGTAATGCTTCTTGCGCTCCTCGCTGTATTTCTTTTTCGGCAGCTTCATTAGCGGCGGTTGCTGCTTTTGTTGCTTTATTGTCTTTAACATTTTTTACAATGGTGCTTGTTATCGACACTGCTGCCGACGCAGCTGCTATTACAATCGGAATCCAACCTCGCAAATTTCCTTGACGCGTTGTAGAGTTATTAAACATCTTTGCTATTGGCGACAAGGCTTCATTGCTTTCATCTTCAAACACCAAACGCAACATTTGTTCACTGCGTTCGGTTTGCTCTTTGCTCGAAAATGGAAGTGATTTGTAAAAATCTTTAAGTACTTGTATTTTATCGTCGCCAAGTTTCATACTTTTAAAAAATGCCCACTTATCAGCTTCTTGTTCGCTATCTTCGGCGACATTTAAGTGTCCAAGCTCATGTAATATCACAAACTTTTGAGCCGTTTCGCTGAGTTTACGAAACGCCAATGGATTGATGTAGAGGACGGCGGTTTTTAAATCAACAGCCGCCGGTCCATTAATCCAATGAGCTTCTTGTATGGAAGAAAAGTTTCGCATTATGCTTTTCGGCGTTTCGATTCATGGGCTGCCTCTTTAAGGCATGTGCTCATTTTACGTTTAAATACTGTTTTCTTTACGACTTTTTTACCGCCCTCTTTTTGAATTTGTTGCGCACGCTTCATTATGCGTCTGTCTTTTTCAAGTGCTGCTTCCTGTTTTGCTGTTAATTTTGCCATGATTTATTATTTTAAGGTTTTATCCATTTAGATTGTAAATTATTTTTAGCATTAGCAATCACGCCGTTACGTTCCAATTCCGGAAAAAATACGGCACCGAAATTTTTATCTATTGGGTATGCTGCTGCGCCTCCTTTATTTATGGCTTCATTCCAAATTTGATATGCGCCGCCTTTAATCGCTTCATCTAAGTTGGGTGCCTTCCAAGATTCCCACACACCACCTTTCGACATATTCATGGCAGTTTTTTCAACATCTGCTAACGCTTTTTCACGTTGGGCAAGCGTCCATATTCCTTGTGTTAAATCCCATTTAGATGCAATCGAGCCGGTTGTACTTGCGCTTCCTGTGCTTCCTGTGCTTCCTGTGCTTCCGGTATTCGCTGCATTGGCTTTGCCGGAAAATACAAATACCAATACAATAATGATTACTACCACTACTGCCGCTATAATTATTCCTTTCTTTTTCATTATATTATTTTTTTACGATTTTGAATAACTTACGAATATTGCTATTACTATTGCTACCAAACCCACGAAACCAAGAATGATTGTTTTTTTGCGTTTTTCTGCTTTTTCAGCCTCTTCACGTGCTGCTTTTTCAGCAGCTTCGGCGGCGGCTTTTTTTTCTTCGGGTGTTTGCTTGCTTTCGCTGCTACTTATGCTAAGAATGTCGAAAATGCTGTCGGTAATGCTGCGCAAATCCTCGCCGGTAAAGGCTGCTAATTTTAACGATGACGCAAACAATCGGTTTAAATCATTGATAAAATCTTTGCCGTAGAGATTGTATGCACGGCGTAAATCGGTTTTGAGGGTAGCACTATGAGGAGTAATGCCGTATTTACTGAAAAATAAAAGCCAACTTTTAGGGTCGGCTTTACTTGCAGTTTCAATCAACCCTCGTAATGAGGTTTCTTTTTCCATAGCTTTGATTTTTAAATTGTATCACTTGCGAGCATTTCAGTCAATTGAGCTGTATTACTCACACGGTCTTCAAAGAAGAATGTTATAGTTACTCGCGCTCCGGCTTTCAAGTTGTACACCATTGTGCGGTCTTTACCCATTACAATATTTTCGCTCAACAGAGGAATAGAAACGCGGCGTTCGTTCAATTCACTTTCTGATTTATACGCGCTTGGCGTTATTCGTTTTAATGCTCGCTGACCTTTTGGGTCTAATACGAGAATTTGAAGTTCTTCGTCTAATTGGTCGGCATTGTTTGTTGCTATACGAATACCTTTCAAACGTACCGGCATTTCGGTCATCATTTGAGTAATGTCGATTACGGTACCATTTTGACCGGTTGCCATTACCGCAGTGCTTGTACTTGTTGCCGGAATAAAAATACCGTCAGAAACAATTCCATCGCATGGTTGACCTTGAAAGTTTTTAACTTGGTCGGCAGTAAAATACCAACCTCTTGTGATTGCGACACGCACTGCTCTTTGTAATACGCCAGGGTCTGTACTCGTTTGCGTATTGTCAAGCACAATTGATACGTCTTGACCCGAAAATGGGTTACGATAATCCGAACCACCTTCGCCGTTGAAATTTACAATGCCCATCAGGCGTCTTGTTTCTTGTCTATTACTCATTTTTATAAATTTTAAGTTGTTTTTACTATTTTAATTTTTTATTTGATTATCGCGGAATAAGTCCTTGCGCTAATTTGTGAGGATTGCCGGTAAATTCTTTTACGCCGCCGGTTGCTTTACTTGCTTGTTTTGCTACTGCATTTACGAGCGCTATGTTCCAAATTGCAGAGCCTACAAAAAATACTACCAATACTATGAGTAGAATGTTTGCTGTTTTGATTGAGTTCATTTGTTGTATCTTTTAAATTGTTTTTTTTGAGAAAGGCAAAGATTACAACAAGTGGATTTGACGATTCGGACTTTTTCGGGTTTTATCGGACTTTTTTTTGTTTTTCCGGCTTTTATCTTACTTTTTCGGCTTTTATCAATAAAAAAATCCACCTGTTACAGTGGATTTTTATGTTGATTAAAATCATTTTCCGAAATATCATAATGCACACACACGTATTTGAGTACTGCTCCAGACAGTCGTTTGTGTGTTTTTTTATACCCAAGTTCTTGAATCGCTGCAAACAATGGCGGCGAGTTTAATTCATTGGTAAGTGTTTCTGTGCTTATTCCTATGGCACGGGCTATTTTGTTTTTGTAGCGGNTTTTCATAGTGGTGTTTCCTTTTTTTGTNTTTGTAAATCGGNAATTTCTCTTGAAAACTCTTCGATACAAGTATGTAGTTCTTCTATCATAGCGGATTTTTCAGCATTGTTCTTTGCGGCTTCTTTACATAGCACTATTGTGGATATGCCTATTAAAAATAATATTATGATTGCAATTAATACCATATTATTCTACTGCTATATGTTTTTTTGCGTATGGGTTAGTTTTTGCCTGTTGGCGTACTTCGGTAACAATCTTTTCTAATTTTTCAAGTATATTAGGCGGTATTCTATCTTTGCGTATTTTTGGTTCGTCAAACACATTGAACAACACATAATCGGTTACAAAACTAAACAGTACCGGAGGTATATCGCGAAATCCATGCGCCACGAATACAATATCAAGCATCATTTTGCGGCTCACAATTATAATTTTTTTCAGTGCCGAATGGTCGAAGTTACTCCCAATGTACGCTCGTGGGTCATCTAAAACGAGTACGGCGTCGTGTAGGTGTTTGCCAATTGCAACAAAATCATTCTCGTTTTCGTATACTCGGCAGCGCACACCGGTATATTCAAAATCTTTGCGAGTTCTGCACTTACATTCCGGCAATTTATCAGCCCAATCGTCCCATGTTGGTACAACCATAAGCGCACGAGGGTTTGTGTGCGCCAAATGTTCGGCATACGTGCTTTTGCCACAGCCGCGCACGCCGAGAATGAGTATTATTTTGGTTTTTCTATTCATTCCATTCATTTACTATTTCACAACTATAATCAACCATGCCCAAAACTAATTCTCTTACAAGTGAATTAAGCTCTTTTTTCGACATATTTTTATCAACTATAAATATATTATTAGCATCAGAACCATGTACATGGGTTTTAACTGCAATCTTAAATTTTATCTTATTCATTTTTATCTTTCATTTTTTTACGCAATCCTTCAAGTTCCAATTGCATTTGGTAATTTTTAGTTTGTTCATTTTCGAGTTTGCGCTGTGTGTTTTGGTATTTCACAGCACTACTGATTTTCAATCCATAAATAAATACAGTAGAAATAGCAGCATTAACCCATGGCGGAACCGGCTTATTATCGGGAAGGCATTGCGCCCACGCTTTTATCAGTTCGTCTAGCTCGTCGGCATCGGCAGCTTCGTAGCCCTCTTTTATAATCATTCCCATAATGAATGTTATAAGCCGGTCGCCATTTTTTACCAATATTTCGGCAGTGGTTTTGTTTACCGCTTCGTTTATGCGCGCCCGCACGCCTGTTGGCGCATCGGTAATATCTTCGCCGTTATCTTCGGGTTGGTCATACTGTTGTTTTTCGATTTTGATTTCACTCAAAAGCGTATCGGCATAATCGCTTGCGCTACCGGTTTCAAATGTATATTCATATTCTGCCTCTTTGGTATCTAATACTTCGGCAGGTATAAATTCGTCAAATCCCATTATTCAAAATATTTTTCAATTACTATTTTTACAAATTCCGTTACCAGTTGCACATTTTCCACGCGAATAATAGTTTTGTTTTCATCTAAAAACGCCGTGCCAACAAACAAGTGTTCTTTCGATTGAAACGCCATAAATGCCACATTGCACTTGTTTTCTTCGGCAAATTTCTGCATTTGCTCCAAAGCGTAACTTTCAAGTGCCGGAATAAAATTTGGTAACAATTCGGTTTCAACCAATTTTTTAATTTGTTTTTTACCGGCTTTGCTTTTCAAAATTGTGTCTAATCCAAACATACTACTCGTATTTTTTTGTTATCATTCTAATTTCTTCGCCTGTTACCTGCGTGGGGAACGAACCGAAATGATTACGTGTTTTGGTATATTTTACAAACAAATCGGTAAGAAGTATATTTGCGGTTAGTTCGGGCTTGTTAAGTTTTTCGCGTAATCGCGAAAGTGTTAAATCCATAATTTCACGCGCCACATCGCCAAATTCAACCAAATATTTACCTTTTTCAGGATTTTCACTTGCAAGCGTCATTTTTGTAAGTTCTTGGGCGTTGGTGTTTGCCATTCGCTGCGCATCTTCTTTTTCCTTAGTCAATTTTGAAATTGTTTCGGCATCTATACCGGCTCGCGCTTCAAGTTCTTCTACTTGTGTGCGCAAATTTTGTAATTCAACATCAGAATTATCTACGGAGCTTTGCGCTGCATCGGCGAGGTTGGTATTTTCGACTTGCAACTCTTGTAGTTGATTTTCAAGCACTTCTACTTTTTCTTGCAATTTTGCTTTTTCAATACTGTTTGTTTTGTAAAACTTACACAGGTGTTCAATTATTTCCTTGTCGGTTATATTAGGATTGTCGGCAAACTCAGTTGCTGATAATTCATTGAATACAGCAAGAATTATTTCGCTGAATTTACAACCGCATTGTGCTCGATTGTTGTGATTTTTTGGTTTTTGTTCTGTTTCCATATTAAAAAATTTATTCATTAACGGTTATATCTTTCACGTAAATTACTGAAAAACAACGGCTCTTTAAATCTCTATAAATATTTGTTTTTGAGCCGATATTTAAGTTGCTCGCAAGATTGTTTTCAAAATAACAACACCAGTAATAGCCATTTGTATTGTTATTTTTCTTAGAAGTATTATTGCTTTCTTTGTAGCCTGAATACGGCAAAAATAGTTTGTTGTTATTTGTTTTATCGGTAAATAACATACCGGTAACACCAAATTGTTTATGCTCTTTTCTCATTACTTTTTCTTCATCAAGTAGCCTTTCAAAATCGTTATATGATGGCATACATTTGCCGATTGGAATTGATTTTATTGCCTCATTAAAAGTAAAATGTTCTTTTTCGGCAATTTTTAATTTTTTACCCCAATGAACACCGTTGATTTCTTTGAATTTTTCACTCATATTTTTAAATTTTATTGTTATTATTTGTTTTTCAGTTTGTTTGGTTGTATATTTGCGGTATGAATCGTGAGGGGTATTTTAATATCGTTCACGCTCTAAAATATCTGTTAAAGCTAACGCATAGCGTTTCGGGCGTTTTATGGAGGTTTATATATTACATAGCGTTAGACAGATTTTAAGCACCGGTTATCCGGTGCTTTTTTCTTTCCAAGCAGTTTTTGTAACAAAATCTTCGTTACTATTGTGTGCTTCGCTTTCTACATAAACTATTTTCCCGTCCGGCAATAAACGAACATACCTAATCGACTGCTTGCCTTTGTTTATGGTGCCTTTTTCTATATAATCGGGGTTTTGTAAAATATATGGGAATAACTCAAAATCGGCATCGGTTAATGCCGGCGATTGTGGCGTTACCTTTGTGCCGCCAATTCCGTGTCCTTTTTTAGCATGTATTATTCCGTTTTTACTGATTTTGTGAGAATTGATTTCAAAACCTACAGCTAACTTAACTTTCTGTTTAACCCAATTCGGTAAAAGAATGTTGAAATTTTCCTTTGTTTTCTTACCAGTTAAAACCTTTTGAATAAAAACAACAGCATTACGTGCGTTGTCTGTTAGTTGGCGATACTCTTTTTCTTTTTGAGTTTGTGATTGATTGTTGGAATTTGATTTATTCATTTCCTACTTTTATTTAGTGGTTTTCAATATTAACAATTGATATTTAGCATTTTAACAAGTCTGTTAACACGCGATAACACTTTGTTAATGCCTGTTATCACGTTGTTATCGTTTTTTAACCGTTTGAAAACGATTGTTATCGTTTTGTTAAAGGTTTTAACGGCACTAATTTCCGAAATACATAACTAACTGATAACGAATTTCTAAAAAAGAATTTTTAAAGTATTTTTCTTGTTATTTATTGATTTTGAATAACTTACGAATATTGAGATAAAAACAGATGTGAAAATGACAAAAAATAGTGTCTTTTAAGTTTGGTTTTTCGGCGGAAAAGAATATTGCTTGTAGCACAATTTCACAACCGGTAAAAAAACGCCGAACACAGCGGAGTGAATGACCACCCTCGCTAATCATAGAAAAAAATTCGTGCTTTTGCACTTTAATTGCACCGCAATTTCACAAAACACTATTATTCAGCACGTTACGAGCGTACTAATTTTGCACCGGCAAACGTACTAATTTTTTTTTGCGTACTTTTTGTTGAAAAGTGCGGATTTTCTCAAAAAGTACAAAAAAGTACAAAATTCGTGCGGTTAATAATGTGTTGACATTATGTTAATTACGTGCTGTTTTTAGTGCTTTCGTACTAATGCACGAAAATTTTATCTTTTTTTACAAGGGTATTTTTTAAAAGAGAGAAAATAAAAAATAAATAAGATATTATATGTGTCGGCTCGGTTTTTTTGCCCGTACTAATGTCCAACTTTTTTTATTTAACGAATTTGGGGGTGCGGGGGAAAAACGCCCGCAATGGGATTGTTGTAAATGGTAAAGCCTTTTGATGCTAAACGCACTCAAAAGACTTTGAAGAAATTTCCTAACTCGCTAAACGCTCGTGCCTGCCGGACGATTATTTTCTTCGCCAATAATTAATACCATAATAATGGCAAGAGTAGGCATCTGCTTCATGCTTGCCCCAAATAGCAATCTCGTCAATATCATAGTCTCCTTTAACTAAAATATCTTCAATATAGTTTCGTTTTACGGCAAATGGAGCGCGAATATCGACATTAACCCACTTGTGCGGATTGCGTTTGAACCATTTTTTGCTAAATCGTTTCATGCTTTCTTATTTATATAATGTCTGTTACTGTGAATATTTCGCACATAAACTCCATTTCGGGCGGCATTTTCTTTACGCCAACTATTACGAGGTTGCCACGTACAGCCATTTCGTACAGCCGTTGGGTAATGTGTGCGCTGCTGCGAAAGTTGAATGATTGCGCCGCCACAAAATACGCCGCCGGTAAATCAACATCGAACGCCGAAAATGCAATGATTTTTTTTGCATCGCCGGCGGTGCGGGCAAAACCTAATCGTACCAATAGTTTGGCAATCATTGTACTGCGTTCGCTTTCGTTGGGCGATAGGCATACGATTATTTTGTTTGATTTTTTCATTGTGATTGCAATTTTATATCTTCCAAAACGCATTTAAACAAATATTCTACTATAACAGGCATAACTGCGTTTCCAAATGCGTGTATTTCGCGTCCGAAGTTGTGAACGAAAGCACTTTTTGGTATAGCTCCAATATTTCGGTATTTGTCAGTCCGGCAGCGGAGCAGATGTAAGTAAGTCTCTGTTGGTGTCCACGAGCGAGATACGCTAATAGTTTCGAGTGGTCGGAATACGAGCGACCGGCATCGGTTGCCACTGGGGTAGGCAATAATAAAGATACGTTCACGCCTTTGCGGGAAACCAAAGTCGATACCTTGTAAACAGTGCCATTCCGCATCATACCCGATTTCGGATAAGTCAAAAAGCACTTTTTCGAGTCC
>WQTX01000040.1 GCA_009786075.1 Bacteroidota bacterium
TCAGCACCACTCCACGTTACATAACCGTCGGAACCTGTCAATTTTTCGGGAACCGAATTCCAATTGTTATTAAAATTCGATGTTTTCACTAATTTGAATCCCACATTTGCCATAGGCGAGCCCGATGCACCCAAATTATCCACCGGAACGCCCACTTTGAGCACTTTTACTCCCGGAGCAGATTTCGGGTTGTTTGTTAAATAGACACATTTATGGTCTAATTCCCCGTTATACTTAGGCGACCTGCCGTCCCAGGGATAGTTAATATTTTCAGGAATTATTAAAGAAATATCACTTTCTGTCGATGCATCATTTATCGGACTTATGATTATTGTAAACTCAACTTCTACCGGAGTATTCGGAAGTGCATATCCGGCGGGAGCTTGTGTTTCCACAAATTTGTATGTTCCTTCGGGCAATCCGAATATATATATATAACCATCATTGTTTACATTAGGCGCATATATATTGGTAAGTCTGCAACCTGTGGTTACATCTTTATTTAACTCGTTCGGGTCGTACCAGTATGCAATCCTGCCCCATCGTGCCGTACGTTTTGTAAATCCGCCGGAAAGCAGCGTCCAGCTACCTCCGTCATTTTTATACACGTTGAAAACTGCGCCGTTTAGTGGTATGGTTTCGTCGGCGTTGAATTTACGTAGCGCTACTCCGCTCGGTCTGTTAAACATGGCAACATTGTTACCACTTCTTACATCTATGGTTCCCGACTGCACACCGGTATAATAACCATCGGTGCCGATTTCCACCAAATACACATCATCAGGTAATCCGGTCAGTCTGAGTATCCCGCCTTTACCGGTAGTTACGGTGCTTATTCCGCTATTACTATAATCATATACGGAAATTCCGTTTGAATCGACTGTTTTTACAAATGTTAAGAGTGTGTTGGTATTAGCATCATAAACTTTAAATTGCGCGCCTTCGATTCCTTGAGGTATCCTCGTGAAATCTACCGCAGAAATATTATATCGCCATGTATCATACGTTTGATTCACATACCTGTCGGCTTTAATCAAACCGATTTCTCCGCGTTTATGTCCCCAAATACCCGCATTGTATGAATGTTTGTATTCTCTTTTCGTGCCGGTTTCATAGCCTTTCGTTGAGATTTTCACTTCATTTGAAAATTCCGCTTTATCTTCGTCGATTAAAATTGTCCGGTACCATAAGTGGACAGCGCTAATGGCGATGTCGTAATTCTCGGGGTGAGCGGCGTAATCGAGTTTTGTTTCATCAGGATACATGATACCTGATTTTTTGAGAACAGGCAGATAATTATTTAGTGTACTGCCGGGAGGAAAAGACTCGGCTGCGTTTTCAAACCCCCAAGGTCCATTCATTATATATTCGCCTCTGAGTTTTGCAAAAACCGGACTGCCCGGGTAAAGCTGCGACTTGATGGCAGATGCCATTTGCGGAATGGACGCTGTCTTAGGATTGGCAAATCCAAGATTCAGAAACTCGTTAAAATATTCTTTCATTCTCGGGAAGTGGAACAGCACTCCGGTCAGATAACCGTCTATCATATAGTCATATTCTCCGTTTATATAGCTGGTCATGCGTTCATTAAAGTTGCCTTGACCCACGAGATTCCAACTCAAATTAGTGCCGCCCTGCAACATATAGTCAATACCCTTAGCAAGATTATTTATTTCTTGTCCGCCATCGTACAAAAAACGTTTTAAGCCCTCATGCGGTCCGGTTCTTTTGGTAAAACAAAATTCATCTGCTATGAAAGTTCTTGCTCCCGCATAATTCGAATTCGGATGGGTATTCGGCGCTCCGTAGGTTTCCCAAAGGTAACCATACTTTAATTGAGCCGCGAGCTGTGCTTTGAAATTATTGAAAACTTCGGGGTCTTCAATAGCACTGTAAACTGCTGTCCAGTAGGAGTGGTCGGAACCGAATTGTGCCAGCCAAGCCGTCAATGTAGGATATTGAACTAACTTTTGATTTGCAACGACTCTTAGCATATCTCCCAATTTGTCCACCTGACGCATCAAATAGTCATACGGGGTTTCCTGCCACTTCAAAAAATTATCTATTCCGTCTATACAATTTCTTACCGTCCAATAATTAGATATCCAATGAAAAAAATCAAATTGATTCACTTTTATTCCCTCGCCGGGATTTACTCCAGTGCCGAATTTGCCGATATTTGTAATCAGCTTCTGTCTGCCGTCCGGCAGGTCGATAACAGCGTAAGAGAAAGGCGTATTTCTTACGGCGGTTTCAGCATCGGGATAAGGGGCAAAGCTGACGCTCTTATCCGTAAATGCCCATTGATACATTGTCAAAGCATTACCAAAGTTGTAAGTACCGGTGCTTTGATTATTCAAATCCTGATATGTATCATCGGCAGCACCTCCGTACCAGTGATTGACGTTAAATGCGCCGAGATCGACTGCCACCGAGAAAAAGTTTTTACGCACGTCTATTTCTGAACCAATAGCCCCGGCATCGCTATAGCCGAATGAACCGTCTCTTTGATAGTCCCCGTTTTTATAAAATCCCGCGAATCTCATATTCGCGCTGATGACATCTTCTACGATAACGTAATCGGAAGACGGCGCGTCGGGGTTTACTTCATAACGATTCTGCAATCCGTAAAAAGGTATGACCCAAGTAAATCCGTAGTATTCTGTTCCATCGTTGTAGGGCGGAGTACCGGATTGTATTTTTGTATCCATCGACGTCAGTGTTAGATATTTGCTACGCGGAGAAATAAGCCCTTTCTCAATGTCAAACGAACGTCTCTTCTGTTTGGGGTCTTCCCATTGTCCTGTTGGACCCACGTAACTGCTGCCGCCGCCGCTGCCGCCGCTGCCCGAATTGGGTTCTTCGGGAGTGATGGTTATTTTTCCTTTCGTACCGTCTTCGAAAAACAGGTCAAAAGGCGTTAAAGCGCTGTTGTAATTAAACTGTGCAAATCCGGAAGCATTTCCGCCGCCTATGATATGATTTTTAGCGGAGTTGTTGAATTTCACCCTGTATTGCAGTGTGTTTCCTGCCCACTCAAAATATCCTGTGGCGACTTCCACGCCGTTTATTTTCAAGGAGGGATTAGACGAAGGGAGAATTTGCAAATACGCCGGATTACTCAAATTCAAAATAGGGAAGATAAGTTCGTCGCCATTTTGAATAATATAACGGGTATCTGTAAGTGTCCATGTCAAATTAAACGACAGAACATTACCGGATTGTATCGTTATTGCCGGCTGCGTAACCGTTCCTGCGTTGTAAACGGGATTTCCGTTGATACCGACTGTTAGGTTGCCGGTTGCTCCCAAACTTTGGGCTCGTGCGGTAAACGCTAACAAGAATATTAATAGCATGAACAGGCAGATACTGATTGTTTTTTTGATTACGTGTTTCATAACTTTATAAATTTTAGTTTAAACTGTATTTTAATTTTCTATTTACTTAAAAACAATGACTATGCCACGTGTTTAAATCATTGGTTTTGAGTTGTTTATCAATTTTCTATTTTTAAAACTGTTCGTTTCGTGAACACCTTTTGTGCGCTTGTGTACGAAACGATATTTTCGAACACTTGCTGTACGATTGTGTACACATTTAGTGATTTCTTTATTTCCTTGTTTCCTCGTCAACTTGTCAACTCGTTACTCGCATACCTCGTCAGAATGAACGTCATTGCATTTTTAGCATCTTCAATGCTCATTTTCCGTCCCCAATAAATATACGGGGTAGTGTTGTCGGATTTGTCGCCATTAAGAAGAACATTTCCTTCGGCAAGCGTTATGTTTTTCTCGCCTATGCCAATAACCATCACGGTGTGGGCAGCATCGTCGATACATAAAACATCGCCTACTTTAAGTTTGTTGAAATCGGTATGTTTTTGTGCCGGAAGGTTGCCAAATGCAGCGTCGCTCAGTATAAAAGCAAATGCAGCACAGCCTTTTCCGTTTCTAAAAACTCCGCCTTTCCAAGCGTACACGCTATCGTTCGTCCAAGTCATTTTGTGCGGATATCGTTCTTTTTTTGCCATCATACGTTCATATATTTCGATGTTGGTTTCATCTACTCCTTCCATAATCACGTTTGGCGTTACATCGGTTTTTTCCGACTTTTGTGTCTCTACTTCCGGAGTTACGCCGGTATTTTCAGCGTAGTTTGAAACCGGTTGATTTTGGTCTTCCGGCGAAAAGTTTTCTTTCCCACAACTTGTAAATACTGTTGCTCCTGCGAGAAAGATTGCTATCGCAATGGCTATGTTTTTTAATGATTTCATGGTTTGTAGGTTTTAAGAAGCCCCCCACCCCCCCTCAGGGGGGCTTCGGAAGCGTTGTGGTTAATTTGTTTGTTTTTTGTTTGTTTTTTGTACTGCTCCAAGTCCCCCTTGAGGGGGATTTAGGGGGCTTTTTTTTAAAAGGAAGGGCACAGCACCTTAGTGAAGCACCCTTCCCACCCTAAAAAAAGTGTTGCTTCCTTTGATTAGTTATTAGTTTTTAGGTTTTTAGGTTTTAGGGGGTAGGGGATAGGTTTTAGCTGTGAGTTGGTTGTAGAGACGCAATGCATTGCGTCTGTACTGTGAGTTTTCTAATCCCTATTCTCTATTCCCTATTCCCTAATTTTCCACGCACCGCACCGCTTGTCCGTAGGTTCGGTTATTGCCGAGCATAAAGGCATTGTTTTTATTGAAACCGAACGAATTTGCGTAGGTATCGTCAATTCCGGTGCTACTCCAATAGTAGCCGCTTGTGCTTTTGCCGACCGAATAGCTGGCATTGCCGGAAGTGTTGTAGCCTTGTGCCGGAAAAAACACCGTTTCCTTACTTTCTTTATCGGTAAATTCCCATCCGTTTATGCCGTTTTGTACAGTCCATTTGCTTGTTACATGAGTGGTATCGAGCAAACTTTCAAATTCATTGGAAGTTGGTACTCGCCAACCGGCAGGGCAGGGGTTTCTATCAATATCGTGTGCTTGGTAGTACCCACCCGCATTGTAGGTATAAGCCGCAAAATTGCCGGAATTGTCAATATTGTTTTTTGCCCACGTGGTGTTGCCGATTTGCACACCAACGTTATCGTTTGTGTAGTCGTCAGCAGGAATGTAATTTTTGGTGTCGTCGAACACTTCAATGTTTTTTACTGCTGTTTCTGGTTCGTAGGATTCTTCTTTACATGATGTAAATATTGCTACTGCTAATCCTAAGATTGCTAATAATAATCCGATGTTTAAAATTTGTGTTTTCATTTTTTTAAGGTTTTAATGGTTAATGGTTTTTGTTTATTTGTTTGTTTTGTTTGGTTTTGTAGGGGCAATCCCTTGTGGTTGCCCTGTTTGGATATTTAATTGATATGTATTGATATTTGATTGTTTATTTATAGAGGGCAACCACAAGGGATTGCCCCTACGAGCCTAAATCTTCACCTTCTTCGATTGCTTATTCCCGTTATACTCATTGCACACAATGTAATACCCTGTTTGCAATTCTTTTGCTATCGTGAAATTCTTATGCCCTGCCGGAACGGTTTGTTCAAAAACCAGCTCACCGATTATTGTGTACACGGCAACGTAATTTGTTGCTTCGGTTTCCGGAAAGTGTATTGCAAGTTTGGTTGGCGAAAGTTTGGAAACGTTGAATGTTCGCGTATTACCGTTGAATACTAATGATTCAATAGAAGAGTATGAATACTGCCCGTCGAAATCGGTTTGTTTCAGGCGGTAGTACGAAATTCCGTTGAGCGGGTTTTTATCGGCATAGCCGTAATTAATTGTTACAGTGCTTGTTCCGGCTCCGTTTATGCGGGCAATTTCTGTAAAATCTCTGCCATTGCTCGAACGCTCAATCGTAAAATAGTTGCTATTCGTTTCGCTTGTAGTAGCCCATGTTACAAATACTCCTGCTTCTGTTGTTTGTACCGCAACATTCAGTGTAGCGAACCCTGCCGCCGTTGCAGCAGTTATTGTGGTTTCGCCTGTTGAATAGTTTTGCGCCTGCGCTGCTACGCACAAGAAAACAATACTAAAAGTTGCTAAAACGATGTTAGCAATAGATTTTTTTATTTGATTAAAATTTTTCATGACTTTATTAATTATTAGTGAGTTATTAGGTTTTAGGATTTTAGGTTTTAGGATTTTAGGGATTAGAGAGTAGTGATTAGTGTGTGAGTTGGTTATTGTGAGTTATGTGAGTTTTTAATCTCTATTCCCTAATCTCTATTCCCTAATCCCTATTCCCCGTTAGCCTTGTAATTGTTCTTCTACTTCTTTATCTATTTGTTCTTGGGTCAAAACCCCTTGTGCTTGAAACCAATTGATATTTACCAATGTTTCATAAAATTTGCTGTTTCTAATTAATTTTTTCATGTCTGTAAGTTTTTAAGTTAGTTTTTAGGATTTAGAATTTTAGGGGGGGAGTAGAGACGTTGCGCGCTACGTCTCTACTGTGAGTTCCCTATTCCCTTTTAATTGTTCATTGTTTTTTTGTTTGTTGTTAGTTGTTCATTGGGAGTAGTTTTACTGTGTAAAATCCCGTGTCGTTGAAATGAATTATAATTCACTTTGACGTTAGCTAATACTGTAAGAACTGCGTCGTTTAATGATATTTTTTTCATCTTTTTTAGTTTAAATTGTTGATTTACAATTAGTTTGTTTAGTATTCAATTGCTCCTGTTTGAGCAAAGCGGTAGCTTACTAAGTAATCTTAGTGGTTAGTGATTAATGGTTGATGATTAATTTTTAGGGATTAGGATTTAGGATTTTAGGTTTGTAGAGACGCAATGCATTGCGTCTGTACTGTGAGTTCCCTATTACCTATTCCCTAATTATTCAGTTCCCGCCAGAATTGTATCGTCCTGCGGCTGCGGTTTTACGGCTCTGTGTCCTATATCGTTATTTGTTGTTTCCACGCGAGTAATTTTAACAGGTTGCGCTTCAATTGCTTCATCTAAAAAATCTTCATAACTGCCACCGGCATTCGATTTCACAACAATTGCGTTTTGGCAATCAGTGAAAGCATTCAACTTGCTTTCGAACCATACGGTAACTGCGCCTGCACAATAGTTAACTTTGTTTGTTTCGCTCGAGCCGTAATTTCCTTTGAAGTTGGTGGCATACACACTGCCTTCAATGTCCATGCTTGCGCGGTTCGAGAGCAATGAAACCGATAAGTGTCCTTTGTCGTGGTAGGGTGCTGTTATGTCCAGTACTTTCACAACTGTTGTTGCCGAGAAAAGCAGCCGTGAATTATCGTTGTCGCAATCGAACGACAGGTTGCTGTCAATCATATCTATCGTACCGGCAACCATACAGGTCGAAAGCACATCGATAAATATGTTCATATCGGTATTGTTACACATAAAGGTGCTGCCTTCTTTGAAAAACACTCCGTTGCTTCCCACGCCCATTTTCGGTGCATTTCCCATAACTCCAAATGCTACTGATTTGGTGGTGTTGCCCGGTGCGTTGCATACTTGGAACACGCCATCGTGTTCGTTCGAGAATGTTACTCCGGCTACTCCTATGAGTGAACCGCCGATAATAATACTTGCGCCGTGGTTGTAGAATTTGGCAGTTTCCTGCATCTTCACATCGCCGTACATACGAAGCGAGCCTTTGTTTACTAATTTCGCGCCTTTTGCTAAATGTAAGCCGCCCTCGAATGTAACCGAGCTAATTGCTTTAATTTCTACTGCGCCGTTGAGCGTTACACCGTTTTTGGCTACTAATTCGCCTCTGCCGTCTATAACCGTGCCGTCGGCAATTTGCAGGGTTCCGTTGCACACCCATGTTTCGTTACTTGGAATTACTACGTAACCTTTAAGATTACATTCAGCTACTTCTTTGATTGTTGACTGTGCAAATAATGAGATAGTCATACTCATTAGAATTACGATTGTTGATAATTTTGTTTTCATGATAATTTGATTTTAATTGGTTTTTGTTTTTGTTTAATTTTTGTTTTTTTACCCCCCACCCCCTAAAGGGGGCTTTTTGTTCGGTTGAAGTGTGTTGTCCAGGTTTTTTTCGTTTCTAAAGCCCCCTTTAGGGGGTTGGGGGTGGTTTTTGTTTGGTTCCGTTTGTTTGGTTTCGTTTGTTTTTTTGTTTGATATTCAATTGATATTCATTGATATTCAATTGTTAATTTTTAGTGATTAGCGGTTAGTGATTAGTTGTGAGTTGGTTGTAGAGACGCAATGCATTGCGTCTGTACTGTGAGTTGGTTGTAGAGACGCAATGCATTGCGTCTGTACTGTGAGTTTTCTAATCCCTAACCCCTAATCCCTAAAGTTTTATTTTTTTGCTTTGTTTTTTATTATTGCTCACACACTCCACCACATATATTCCTTTGCTAAGGTTTTGAATGTATACTGTTTCGCTTAGTGTGTTTGTAATAGTTTGTGAGTGTACGAGTATGTTTTTGAGCGAGTAAATATTTATAATTTGTTGCTCGTTGCTCGAAAACTGTAATTCCATAGATACTGTGCCGTTGTGATTTTGTAATTTTATTATTTCAAAATTTTGTCCTGCGGTTTCGGTATACACCCATATTATGTTTGAAATTGTTGTTGCACCGTTGTAATCGGTTTGTTTCAATTTATAGTACACAATTGATGAACTGCCGGTTGTGTGGTCGTAGAAATCATAGTTTTGTACTTTGCTGCTTGTGCCTGCTCCCGCAATTGTAGCTATTTCGGTAAAATCAATACCATTGAACGAACGGTACAGGCTGAAATAGTCGTTATTCGTTTCACTACCGGTTTCCCAAGTAATGAGTACAGTATTGTCGGTAGTTGCGGTAGCTATGAAGCGGGTCAATTCTATGGGAAGGAGACCATCGGCGCCTTTCAAAAAATCTTCGTAGCTCATACCCAGCTTTGAGCCCACAATAATTGATGCTTTACAGGCAGCGTCGAAGGCATATTTAAGATTTAGTGTATAATCGAACCATAAAGTAACAGAGCCTGAGCAATAATTAACTTTACTTTGACCACCGCCTGTTCTTCCGTAAAAATCGGTTGCATACAAGCTACCTTCAATATCCACGGTTAGCCAGTTCGATAACAGTGAAAACGATATACGTCCTTTGTCATCGTAGGGTGCAGTTTTGTCTAACGCTCCTATAAACGATGTTGCTGAGAACAATATTCTCGAATTATTGTTGTCGCAGTCGAACGATATATTGGCATCAATCACGGTTATCGAACCGTCGATTATAGCGCCTACTGTTCCGCCCGACGGAGCATCTACAAATATATTTATATCTGTATAGAGGGTTTCAAAACTGCTTCCTGCTTTGAAAAACAATCCGGCGGTTCCCATACCGATTTTAAGCGCGTTGGTAGTTGATTTTCCTAAGGCTCCGAAAGTTACTGTTTTAGTAGTATTGCTTACCGGATTAATTACCTTTAACACGCCTCCCGTTTCGTTCGAGAATGTAATTCCGGTTACTCCGGTAAACGAACCGTTGTTAATAAGAGTCGTACCATGATTGTAAAATTTAGCGGTACCTTGCATTGTTACGTCGCCTTCAACACACAGAGAACCTTTATTTGTCAAATTCGCTCCGGTTGCCAAAATCAGTCCGCCATCAAACCTGACAAAGCTGCCTTCTTTAATTTCCAACGAGCCGCTCAATGTTACTTTGTTTTTGGCGATAAATATTCCGGTACCGTTTATAACTGTGCCGGCGGCGATGCTTACAGTTCCATTGCATTCCCATATTTCATTGTCGGGAATAGTTACGGAACCACTTAGAGAGCATTTTTCAACGATTGTCATTTCAACAACTTGTGAAAACAATTGTGTGAAGAAACACACTGCTGCGATTATTAGGATTAGCTTTTTCATGACTTTACTTTTTTTTAGTGTTAGTTGTAAATTTTTTTTGTCCATTGTAAATTTTTAATTTGTTATTGATTTTTGTTCATAAGTTCATAAGTTTGTAAGTTCGTATGTCTACAAGTCTACTTTCTGACTTGCCAACTTTCTAACTTTCTAACTTGTCAACTTTCTAACTTGCCAACTTGCTAACTTGCTAACTTGTCAAGCGATAGTAGTGGGTCTAAAAACAGTCCCAATTCGTCTGCTGTAGAATACAAGCACTTCCAATCTTCGTTCAAGTGAAGCATTCCAGAATAGCGCACACCTTGGTTAAAGGGACCAACAACATCTATCACGTCGAGCGTATCGTCATACGGCGAATCGAATACTAATGTGTTGAGCCATACTACACCGTCGCCATCTTCGTACACGTCCGGAGTAAGTCCGTAACTGAGTATTCGTTCTTTGTACGGTGCCAACTTTGGGTGTTGCCAAATTGGGAAACGTTCTTTTGTTTCCACGTTCATAATTTCTATTATGTGTCGGTCTTGCGCCAACATCACAAGGTACTGAGGTGCAACCTCTCTAGGGTTTCGGGGAGTACAGTACTCCATTCCTTCTCTTAGTTCCATAACTCTTTTAGTTTAACGTCCGCCTCCTTACAGCAGACTTTTTAGTTTAACGTATTGAATTAAATTCGTGAGCTTTCTACTTCCAATAAATCAATGCGTGTGCCACAAACTTAAAGTCTTGATTTTCAATAGGTTTAGTTGTTCCATAATTCTATTACCTGTTCGCTTCCCGAACACCATTCGTTCACTTGTGTACGAAACGATATTTTCGAACACTTGCTGTACGATTGTGTACAAAATGTTATTTCCGAACACTTCATGTCCAATTGCGGACAGTTTTAGGGGGTAGGTTTTTAGGGATTAGGATTTAGGATTTAGGGATTAGGTAATAGGTATTAGGGGTTAGGTATTAGGGGTTAGGTAATAGGTATTAGGTATTAGGGGTTAGTTATTCAGTTATTAATTATTCATTCATTCATTCATTGTCTTATGTCTAAAAGTCTTGTGTCTCGTATCTTCAATTATTCCTATTTCCTAAGTTCCTATTCCCTAAATTCCTATTCCCTAATTTAGCTCGCCTGTTTTTCGCACGCTTCCATAAACAGTCCCAATTCGTCTGCCGTAGAGTAAGTACATTTCCAGTCTTCGTTCATGTGCAACATTCCCGAATAGCGTACACCTTGGTTAAATGGACCAACAACATCAATCACATCGAGAGTATCATCATACGGTGCGTCGAATGCTAATGTGTTTAGCCATACTACACCTTCGTCGTCTTCATACACGTCCGGAGTAAGTCCGTAACTCATTATTTGTTCTTTGTACGGTGTTAATTTTGGGTGTTGCCAAATTGGCATTCTTTCTTGCGTTTCACAGTTCATTACTTCCATTATGTGGCGGTCTTCTGCCAATGTTACCAAATATTGCGGTGCAATCTCGTTTTGGCTTCGAGGAGTACAGTACTCCATTCCTTCTTTTAATTTTTCTGTTGTTTTCATGATTTCTAAAGTTTAATAGGTTATTAAATTGTTTATTTGTTGTTATTCATTGTCTTACATCTAAAAGTCTTACGTCTAAAATTCTTGTGTCTTACATCTAAAAGTCTCATGTCTAAAAGTCTTATGTCTAAAATTATTCAATTATTCAGTTATTCAATTATTCGGTTAAATTCTCTTTTCAAATCTATATTGCAAAGATACGGTCGTAAACAGTTGATTGACAAGGCAATGTGTGTAGTTTTGCTGAATTTATAGCACCAAATGTTGATTTTAAAATGAAAGTGAAATCATTGTATGATTTTGTGAAAATTTTTTTGAAAAAAAACACAGAAAATGACACAATCCTTAAATTTTGTAGTATTTTTGTCTTCAGAATAGTTCAGTAAAACCGGTACATATATGAGAGGGTGGTATGATAATTTTTTAGATGCGCTTCGTAGGAAGCATCCTAAAAAATCGGAATTGGCAGAAGCGTTAATGGATTTGTTGGCAATAGAAAAAGAGTCGGCATACCGGCGGCTGCGTAAGGACATCGTATTTTCCTCCCACGAAATTGCAAAAATTGCTTATACGTGGAATATCTCGGTAGACGAAACTTTGGGGGCAGATGCTTATAAAGTATTGTTCCGGATGCACTTGATAAACTATCTTGAACCAACGAAAGAAACTTTAAATGTGTTGCGGAATAGAATTCAAGCTCTCAGTTATCTCCAAGATGCCCCCGATTCGGAATATATTCTTGTTTGTAATAACTTGTTGTGGTCGCTTGCGGTTGACTATCCGGTTTTATACAAATTTAATGTTTTCCGGTGGGCATACGAATATTGTAACGAGTTCAGCTGCTCGAACACAGCGTTCAACGACCTCGTTCTTTCCGAAAAATTACTCAAAGAAATAGTAACCTATTATCGTACTCTAAAAAAAGTTGCGAATACAACTTACATTTTAGACGGTATGATGTTTGATTTTACCGTACGCGAAATCCGGTTTTACCATTCCATTTTTTTGATTTCCGACGAAGACAAACAGGCACTGAAAACAGCATTATATGCTTTGCTTGACTATCTGGAGGAAGTTGCAAGCAAAGGTTATTTTCCCGAAACAGGACGCAAAGTGCAGATTTATATTTCAACGCTGAATATAAGTACAAATTACAGTTACTTTTATTGCGGCGAGATAATATCTTGCTGTGTTCACGCATTTAGTATGTATGATATTTTCAGCTATAATTCCGAAATATCCGAAGATTTCAAAGTGTGGATGCAGAAAAAGAAACGGGCTTCTATTCTGATTTCGGAAGCCGACATACGCAGCCGTATTGAATTTTTTAAAAAACAGAGGGAGATTATTGATAGTTTGTAGGTTTTAGGGATTAGGGAATAGGGAATTCTAACAACTAATCACTATTCTCTAATGAGGCTGTCCAAAAAGTCAAATGATTTTTTCAATTGGTTACAATTTATAAGTTGTATCGGAAAAGGTGCAGAGCACCGAAAATATTTGTAGGATTTAATACGACAAAAATGCAAGGTGCGTAGCACCGTAATATTTTAATAATCAAATCATTGTTAATATTACGGTGCTACGCACCTCGCGTTTACGGTAATTGTTTTTACTACAAATATCTCGGTGCTACGCACCTTTGCTTACAATTCGTAAGTTCTAAAATTGATAATTTGACTTTTAGGACAGCCTCCTTTCAGAGTTGCGAAATAGACCTAAGCAACAGTACTTTCACTGAGCAAAAGTCCCCTTTAGGGGATTTAGGGGTAAATTATACACCGTCATAGTATCATGTACAAAATTTCTCACAGAAAATTTGTGCGCTTGTTTTGCGCCTTCTTCTATTAAATTCATGCGAGTATCGGTGTGCAAGCACATTTGTTCGAGTGCACCGGCAATACTTTCCACACTATCGGGATTGACGTAAAGCGCCGCTTTTCCGGTAACTTCGGGCAGGCACGAAGCATTGCTTGTAATAACCGGCGTTCCCGATTTCAATGCTTCAACCAAAGGAATACCAAAGCCTTCGTATTTCGACGGGTACACAAAACAATGCGCCGCCTGGTACAAAATGGGCAAATCGGCATTGCTGATAGAATTGCGCAGCAAAACCGATTGTTGTAAATTCTCCTGTTCTATATACTGTTGTACTTTTTTGAAATATTCGCCGCCTCTGCCTACAAGCACAAGCGGCATTGCAATTGTATTGCGAACTGTATTGTAGGCTTGTACCAAATTCAATACATTTTTACGTTCGGTTACAGAGCCTACATATAATATATAGGTATCAGGTACATTAAGTTTGCGTTTACATTCTGCTATTTGTGCAGGTTCTGCGCGCTGTTCAAAACTCTCGTCGCAGGTTTGATACACCACGTGTATGCGCTTTTCGTCTGTGCCGAAATAGCGAACAATATCTCGTTTTGTAGCCTCGCTTGTTGCAATTATTGCCGTAGCATTGTTGCATGAGTGCCGCCATTTTTTTTCGTAAATTTTTCGGTCTATCAGCGGGAAATCTTCGGGAAAGAATTTGTAAATCAAATCGTGAATAGTTACTACTGTTTTAATGCCCGTTTTTTCAATACCAAACGGTAATTCGTGGCTTAAACCGTGATATAAATCAACGTTATTTCGCAATAAATCCTTTGTTATAAAACGGGAACGCCACAGCGATTTCGGCATATATTCCGGCGCAGTATGCACCGTAAAATTCTGCGCAAAAAAATCATATTCGGCTTTCGTAGCTGGTTTCGGTGTAAAAAGTTCGTACTTATTTTCAGGAAAATAGGTGTACAAACCTTTTACCAGCGTGCGGCTGTAATTGCCCAAACCGGTGTTGTTGTGGAATAGGCGTTTGGCGTCGAAAGCTATTGAAAAGCAGCCCCCTAAATCCCCCTCAAGGGGGACTTTTTTGACCTGTGGATTTTTATTCATATCTTCTCAATTGCTTCAGAAAGTCCCCCCTTGAGGGGGGATTTAGGGGGGCTTTTTCCTAATTCTTCACAAACCTCGAATTTTCAACCTGCCCATCAGTCAATTCCACACGCACAAAATAAATACCACGTGCCAACTTGCTCACATCAACAGTTTCGTGTTGCGAATTTGCCGGTTGTTCAAGAATTTTCACACCCATAGCGTTGAATACTTGTATTGTTTTTATTGGTTGAGCAGCCTCAATATTCACTACATTTGTTGCTGGCGAAGGGTACACTACAACCGATTGTTGTGCTTTGGCAAAGTCAATTGCTACTGTGGTAGAAGGTTGCCAGAAATTACCGGTCATCACAAACAGAGTTATGCAGCGAAGAGTTGCGTTAAAATAGTTGCTTGCATTTACATTGCTCGAAATTCTTCCGCCCTGTGCTTTTGTATTTGTATATAATAAATCCAAACTTGCTTGATTGGTTGTTCCCATTGCTGCCAACGAAGTCATATACGAAGAACCGTTTTTCCAAGCATTTCCGCTTACCTGTGTTCCATCGACTTCCATTAATACTCGTATATTATTTTCTTTGCCAACCATAAAAGCGCCAACTTTTTCACAAATATCTTTTCCTGCTTTTGCTACGTCCGGTCCGTTCCACGCATAATCGGTAGCCATACGCCATGGATTGCGCACCGATTCGTAGCCATAGTATCTACCATCTGAACGACTTGTATTAACAGCTCCGCCTTTAAGCGACCAATTGCTTACCAAACCTGTTACGGCATGGCGGTTTGTCAATAAATGCGCTTCGGCTGTATTTACGGCGTCTGTGTTCCAAAATGTTGCATTGTCGGTATCAACTTTTGCATATTCACGATAGTAGGCAGGCGAATAATAGCTCGGATTTTTTGCAGAGTTCCAATTATCTCCCGGTTTTGTGTCGCCATCGGCGGCTTCCATTTCATGTTGCTTAATTACTTTAATAAATGCTTTCACTTCGGCAGCATAGCTACCCAAAGGCCATTGTTTTGCTGCAACAATCAAAGCCATAGCTGCATCAAGTTCGGCATCGGTGGCGGCGTTGCAATAGCTTCCGGTGCAACTTGCACTGCAGCCATCTACTCTCCATCTCATTACACCATTACCATTACGCGCTTTTTTGTAAAAATTCCACAGTCCATCGAAAGTTTCTTTATCGCCGGCATAAGCTGAAAGCAACATTCCGTAAGCAATTCCTTCGGAAACAGTAAATTGTACTTGGTCAAATTTTACTCGTTTGCTGCCGTCGCCGCAATCTTCTACAAAGTCTTGTACCCAATAATTGTAGGCATTGGCAGCATCGGTTGCGCTTCCGTAAGTTCCCGAAGTGGGTAAATTAGTGGGCATTATACCATATTTGTAGGTTTTGTTTGCACCAAACGGATGTGCCGGATTACCGCTGTTGATGCGGTCTGTTTGCGCAAAGGCAATACTTGCAGTCATAAAAACTGTGGAAAGAAGAGTTAGAAATCGTGTCATAATATTTAGTATTTAGTAATTAGTATTCAGTGTACAAAGATAAACGTTTTTTTTGTTATTTCTATTGTGTTTCCCTTTTTTCGTCATTCCTGCGAAGGCAGGAATCCCCTACCAATTGACATGAGATTCCTGCCTTCGCAGGAATGACGGTAGAGAGTAGGTTATTGTGTATAATTTTTCAATCGTGTTTGTAAGTCTGCAATATATTTCTGTTTCACCCCATCTCTATTCCGTTTTTCGCTTTCGGTAAAGAATGTGTGATTTTGTAAAAATTTGATTTGTAGTTTAATCCATTCCTGTTCGCTTTTTTCTATTTCGCCGCAGGCTAAAAATTCGTTGTATAAATCAAATGCACGGGGAATATAGTCCTCACGACCAAGATAATCCAAATCGGCATCGCAAATAATTTGTTCAAGCAGGTTTTTTGGCGTTTGCGGCATACGGGTTACTTCTATTAATTCGCACACTTTTTCTATTTGCTCCGGTGTGTAATGCGCACCGGCAAGCACTGTTTGCGCAATTGCAACGCTGTGTGCCTCGTGGTTCTTGTACGACTGCGTAAGCCCAATATCGTGAAACAGAGCGGCAAGTTTCAAAATCAAAATTTCTTCGTCGCTCACACCTTCGTTACGCCCTATGATTTCGGCATACCGTACCACATCTTGCACGTGAAAAAGGTTGTGATACGAATAATCTACAAAATGTTTGTTTGTAATTTGAATATCGGCAAATATGTGTTGATTTTCTTTGTTTTTTTCGTAATGGGTGTAAATCGAAAGTATTTTTTCTTCGAGGTCTTTGTAGCGTAAATCTTCTAAAATGGCGTTAAATTCGGCATTGGGTTTTATGCGTTGCGGGTCGTCGGTCAAGTGATTTTTAATTCCTTTCACAAAATACATTTTCAATAATCCTTTATTTTTTGCCATAATTTTTCCTCGATAGTGGCAATCGAAATAATCTTGTACTAATAGATAGGTATCGTGCGAAATATTGATTTCTCCAATTTTTCCCGAACTTTCCATTCTGCTTGCCGTATTGACACTATCGCCCCAAATATCGTAAAAATATTTTTTACTACCAATTATTCCTGCAATTACTTGTCCGGTGTGAATGCCTATGCGCACGTGCCAAGGTCGTGTTTCGCTTGTTTGCATACGCTGTATTTCGGCTTGCATTTCGAGTGCGGCAAGCACTATTTCTACGGGATTGGTGTCGTTTTCCTGCGGAATACCGCCTGCACACATATAGGCATCGCCTATGGTTTTTATTTTTTCTATGCGGTATTTTTCAATTACTGTGTCGAACGTAGTGAAAATTGAATTGAGTTTTTCGATTAATGTTGTTTCATTTTGTTCGCTGATTTGCGTAAAATTTGCAATGTCGCAGAATAAAATTGAAACTTTTTGGAAAAATCGTGGCGACACATTGCCTTTGGCGCTCAGTTCTTCAAAGGCTTGTTTGGGCAAAATGTTTTCTATGATTTGTGTTGCTTTTGTATAATTCTCTTGCAACTCTTTGTTTTGTTGTTTGAGTTTTCGTGTGATAATTTTTTTCAATAATTTGAAAAGCAGCGAGAGTAAAAAATAAACAGGCAAAAGCAAAACGGCATAAATCAAAAACGTCCACCATTGCAGTAAATGAGGGCTTTTTACGGTAAATGAAAATGTATTTTCAGGCGATTCGCTACCGAACACATCAATTGATTTTACCCGAAACGTGTAGTTGCCGGCAGAAAGATTGTGAAAGGTTTTTGATGTTTGTGTACCGGGTTCCGACCACGATTTTGAATAGCCATCGAGAAAATACGTGTATGTTACTTTGTCGCTGTTTTCAAAAATTGGCGCTACAAAATCAAATTGTATGGAATTGTATTTGTAATCTATGCGCAATTCGTTTTCTTGATTGAAATAGGAGGGAGGTACAATACTATCGGTATTGAGCGAAATCTGAAAAAACAGCGGTCGTTTGGTATTAGGCTGTATATACAATTGATTGAAATCCATGCGCAACAAGCCTTCGGCGCCGCCAAACCAAAGAATTGAGTTTTTGTCGGGGTAAATTGTGGTACTCCAAAACGCATCTATTTTATTGAAATATGTGCTATTGAGCACGTAAGAATTGTTTGCAAATCGAGCCATAGCCAGCTGACTGCGTGTCGACTTCGACGATTTGAACGAAAACCACAAGTTTTTTTCTTCATCTTCTACAATGGGAGCTATGTGATAATTTTCCAATTCGGCAGGAATGGGAATAAGCGTATCTTTGTAAAATTGCTGCGTGGCATTATTATAACGGTACAAACCGCCGGAACAGCTGAAAAGTACGCCCAAACTTGTGGTATACACTTGCAGCCACGGGTAATTTTTTTGTAATCCTTGCGAATTTATAAAATGTTCTATTTCCCCGAAATTATCGGAATTTCGCAAGCGGTACACGCCGTCGGCATTGCTGCCAATCCATAGATTGCTTGCATTGTCCACAGCCAAACTATTGATTTCGGCAGCAAAATCGCCTATGCTTTTAAGTAACTTTAATTTTCCCCCTTGGTTACTGAGCGAAGTCGAAGTATCATACCTATATATATATATGGTATTCTTCGATGCGGCAAAAAACAAATTCGTTTTTGGGTCGTGGGTAATTGCTATAATATTGTCGCTTTCTATTTTGCGAGGATTTTTATAATCGGAAATTGAAAACAGACCGTCTTCTGTTCCCACAAGCAATTGATTGTGGGCGCTATACAAAACGTTACATAGTTTAAATATAGGAAAAATCTGACGAATGTGCGTGTCCGTCAATTGCAAAACGCCAAATTCCGTAGCCACATACAGCGCATTGTGGTAGCGGGCAACGGAATTTACACTGCCTCGCACACCGCTATTTTTGTAAAAATATGAAAATGCCGAAGGAAATTCTATACGGCTCACGCCGCTGCTTTGCCCTACCCACACATTATTTGCCTTATCGACAAACAAATCGAGCACATTGTTATTGTTCAAAGTGCCCGTGCGCATGGTAAGATTATGCAAAAGTTTACCATGTTTATCAATAATGTATAAACCATTTTTGTGCGTTCCCACACACAATGTGTTGTTCGACAGTACTTTTGCACAACTATAATCAAACATCTGCAATTGTAAATCAATTTCGGTGTGGAATGGCTCTATTTTTTTTGTAGTGGTGTCCACGCTGTAAAACGTATTATTTGCCCGCACTATGAATTTGTTGTTAAACATAAACATATCGCTCACTTGTTTTTTTCCGAAAAATGCACCAATAAATGTTTTGTCCACACGAATATTTTCAAATTCGACTAAATCGGTTGAAGTGTTCACATAGAGCATATTATTTACTTTAAACAGGTCGATTTTTGCGTTGTCGTGCAAAATTTTGTGCGCCTTATTGTCTGCCACATAATATAATTCGTGCGCCGAAGTGGTAAAATACAATCGTTGTTCGTGTTCCACAATGCGGGTAATTTGCCCAAAATTTGCACTGTCAATAATATGCCGCAGCGTGAATTGATTGTTGTGAAATTCAATTTCGGCAAGTTGGTTGAAACCGCCTACAAACACATGCCCTTTATGGTTTTTGAAAAAAACCACATGCCCCTTCCACTCGTGATTGTTCCAATGCAGGGCATTGTACGAAATTATGCCGTGCACATTGCCAAACAGCATAAAACCTTCTTCGCTTTGACTTATGCTGTACATTTCGCCGTCGAAACCACTTTTGTGAGCAGGGAAATTTTCGCTGTAAGGCACGCCAAGAGTCGCTATTTGAGCAGAGCAATAGAGGCGAAAAAAAAGAAAAACAAAAAAAACTATGTATTTAATTGGAAACAATGTGAAAAATTTTATATTTTAGCAAAATATTTAAATATACTTCAAAAGTACAAAAATATTTTAACAACAACAATAAACATCGTTGATTATGGAAGAAAAAAGAACAATTATTGTGGCATGGGATTTTTCAAATGTAGCTGAATATGCGCTGCAACACGCCATTCGATTTGCCGAAAAAACAAACTCACAAGTTTTGCTTTTAAATATTGTAGATGCCGAACATGAAATTGAAAACATTGAGCGTCAGCTTAATATAGTGATTGACGATGTGGAGCGCAAATACAATTTCAAGCCTACATTTATGGTAAAAGTGGGAAGTATTTTCTCAACAATTGCCGAAGTTGCTAACGAAATAGAAGCCTTATTGGTGTTCATGGGAACGCACGGTATGAAGGGTATGCAAAAAATTACCGGAAGTTGGGCGCTCAAAGTTATTGAAGGTGCCAAAATGCCGTTTGTAGTAGTGCAACGTCCGCCGCGTGATGAGCAATTTGAAAATATTGTATTCCCCGTAGATTATAAAAAAGAAGGCAAACAAAAAGTTGCGTGGGCTTTGTATTTGAATAAATTATACAAATCGAAATTCTTTTTGTATGTGCAACAGCAAACCGACCCAAAATTGAAATTGCAAGTACATTCTAATTTGGTATATACGAAATCAATACTCGACCAAAACGAGGTAGAATATGAACAAGTAGATGCACCGGACAATAAAAATTATGCCGACCAAGTGATAGCGTTTTCCGAAAAAGTACATGCCAATGCAATTGTTATTACCGTACATCGTCATCTTGATTTTGCCGATTATATGTTTGGCGCCGAAGAACAAAAAATTATTGCCAACAAAGCTCTGATTTCGGTAATAACCGTATTTCCGAAAGAAGTGAAATTGGGCGGATTTTTGGGGCATGGGTATGGTGCCTAACGGCGATAAAACGCTTCGCTGATAAACATAGATAAATTGCCTTCGGCGATAAATGTGCTACGCACGATAAATTTATCGCGGAGCATTTTATCAGCGAAGCGTTTTATCGCAAAGCATTTATCTATTAATTTTATGGCACGCATAGTAGTAATATTCGCTTCACCGTTAGAAGCGCAAGGTTTTAAAATTCCACCTGATTGCACACATCAGGTGGAATTTCTTATAAGTGGCGTTGGGGCGTATGCCACGCAATATTCTTTGCATGAGTATTGTGTGCGAAATTCGCCCGATATTATTATAAATGCAGGCATTGCCGGCTCATTTTCCGAAAATTACGAAATAGGGCAGGTGCTTTCGGTCAATCGTGATTGCTTTGCCGATGTGGGCGTTCAAAATGAAACGGATTTTCAATCAATTTTTGATATGAATTTGGCAAATCCACAGCAAGCACCTTTTGTAAGTTCTTGGTTGCCAATAGAATGTGCGCAACTTTCACATTCACTGCCGCAAGTTTCGGCAATTACGGTAAATTCCATAACGGCAACCGGAACACAACGGAATGTGTGGCTGAAAAAATACAATCCCGCTATAGAAACTATGGAAGGAGCTGCGGTACATTATGTAGCTTTGCAGCAAAATATTCCCTGCCTGCACTTGCGGGCAATTTCCAATATGGTAGGCGAACGCAATAAATCGAAGTGGAATATTCCTTTTGCTTTGGGGAATTTGTATGAGGAGTTGGGAAAGGTGTTGATATAGAAATTGTTACGAAAAAAAGTGTAAAAAGCAATAAAAAACACGGTAAAATATTTTGATACTAAAAAAAAACACGTACTTTTGCACTGCATTTTTTAAAACACGGAAATGTAGCTCAGTCGGTAGAGCACAGGACTGAAAATCCTGGTGTCGGCGGTTCGATCCCGCCCGTTTCCACACAAAAAAACCATTACAATGTTTGTAGTGGTTTTTTTGTTTATAGCAATCGCCGTACCGTAGTATTTTCTTGCAACTGTATAGTTGTAAAATCAATATGTTCCAAAAGATTTACGCCGGGCATTTTGCCCTTTTCAAACGAACCGAATTGTCTTTGAATACCCAGTGCTCGTGCGCCGTTTGCGGTGGCGCAGGTTAATAATTGCGCTAATGAAACACTTGGAAACGCTTGTTGTAAAGCAAAAAGTTCGCTTACAATATTGAGTTCCGAGTTCGATGCCAAACTGTCGGTGCCGATTGCAACGTTCAATTTATTTTTCACAAATAAATCCAAAGGTGGAATTTCTTGCGCAATATAGGCATTGCTTTTAGGGCAAAGCACAAACGTATATGCCAAATCGGGACAATTGTATTTCAAAAAATCAATATCGGCTTGTGAAGTGTGCGTGTTATGTACAAATAAAATGTGTGAATTTTGCGGCAACCATGTGGAATAGGTTTGTAACGATGATTTTCTATATTTGAAAAAAGGTCGTTTTGCGGTTGCTGAGCTTGCGGTCAGTGAGCTTGCCGAACCTGTCGAAGTATTGTTTGCAAACATCTGTTCGTACAAAGCTCCCGAATTTGAGCGATACATTTCATTTTCAGCCTCACATTCTTGATTGTGTATGCTTAGCAGATATTCATATTCGTTGGCGTGTATGGCAATTCGTTCAATCAATTTTCGTGAACAGGTATAAGGCGAATGAGGAGTGAGCGAAAGCGGCATTGTGTGAAAGTGCGAAGAAAATAATTGCTTGCCCCGCTCAAATTCCTGTGAGTTTGTATTGAACAAATCCAACAATTCTATAAAGGTATGATAATAGAGCGAAGATTGTTGTTTTGTAGCAAAACTTATGTCGGTATTGGAAATATCGCCTACGGCAACAATGCCGTTTCGCAGCATTTCTTCGTCAGCGGCTTGCATTGCCTCAATTTCGCCGGAAAGCGTATTGCGCAGATTTACAACATTTTGTATAAATTGCGACAACCCACTATGTTGCGGAATATGATTCTGGTAATGCGACAATTCCAAATGGCAATGCGCATTCACAAAACCCGGACACAATATACCGTTGTAAAACTCTTCACCGGCAGTTTCCGTAGTTTCGTTGTGCAGAATGGTTTCAATTTCATTGCGTTCATTCACAACAAGCGTAGCCAATTTGTGCAACTGTGTGCCATCGAAAATATATTGAGCTTTGAGTTTTCGCATTTGAGAAAGTTTGAAAGTCTAATAGTCTTATGTCTAAAAGTCTTGTGTCTAAAATCTATTTCTTCCTCATTTCCTCTTCCGTCAATCGTGCCTTCATATTATTGAGCGAATCGAGTACTTTTTCGTAGATATATTTTATTTCGCCGGTAAGCGTATAATGTTCAATATTAAGGTGAAAAACGGTGTCGGTAAAACCGTATTTTGCGAAAAGCGCATCGTAATGAGCCTGCGACAACTGTATATTTGGCTTGTCTTGATTGTTGTATGTGTTAATTACCGCATCGGAAAAGTGCACATCGAACAGCATTTTTGTCATAGTTTTCTTAGGAATAATTTCAAATACCACTGTTTTTTCGTTCGATGAGGAACAGGAAAATAATGAACAATGAACAATGAACAATGAACAAATAAATAATTTGAGGGGAGATTCCTGCCTGCGCAGGAATGACGGGTTGGCGTTTTTTGTTGTGTCCATATCTTAAATTGTTAATTGTTCATTGTCAAAGTCTTCCCACTTTCACAAATCGCTTATAATAATAATGCGTATCGGGGTAAGTGTCAATCGTAATTCCTTTCGAGACAGACGAGTGCATCATTTGCAGCACGCCATCGTTGTTTTCTATAATTAAAGCCACGTGTCCCACGCGATTATTAATACTGCGCCCCATGAAAAATATAAAATCGCCCACTTGGGCTTCTTTCAAAGGAATTTTTTGGGTAACGTTTGCAATTTCGGCACTCGAACGGGGCAAAGTTACTCCAAAAGTTTGAAACAACATTCCCATATACCCGCTGCAATCCATCAGTTGGGGAACGCCTTCGATTTTTGAACGATAGGGGAGCCCCACGAATGTTTTGCCAAAGGCAATTAAACTGTCGATAGGAACGGTCAAACCGCCGGAATAATTGGCGATTGCATCGCCGATTACCGTATTTATGCTGTTTATCAAACTATCGTTTATCGCCTGTTCGGTAGTTAAATTTTCGGTAATTGTACTTTCAATCTCTTTGAGAAGTAAATCTTCAATGTTAATAGTATTCTGCGAAAACGCACAAATAGTTGCACATAAAAACGTTATGCAAACAATAATTTTATGTGAAGTACAATTCATAATTATTGCAATAATATTAAAATTGGATTGCTTCGTCCCTCGCAATGACGTACAAAAGAGCGTCATTGCGAGGGACGAAGCAATCTATATATTATTAAATTTTTATTCATTATTATGGCTAAAATGAAAATGAAATATTCAATCCCGGACTTAAACGTGCGTTTGCCGTTGGTATCAACGAAGGGCTTATGTGAAAACTAAGGTCATCGCTTACATCGAAATCGAATAAATTGGCATACACGTAGGCATCTAAAATATTGAGCAAATACCATGCACTTGCGCCAATTATGCACATATCACGATAGCGGCGGAAATCATCACGTCTTGCCCGCACACTTTCCGGCGAGTAGCCGTACTCGCCAAAAACCTTGAGGTTACTGCTTGGTGGAGGATTGTCATTTTTTTTCGCATCATCTACCGCATTGCGATATTCATCGTACACATTGCGATATTCTTTATACTGTCTTTGATAAAAATACATTCCATAGCCCAAGCCGCCAAAACCGGCGTAAATAATAGGAATTTTCCAATAGTTTCGATTGTGGGCTTGTCCCAAACCGGGAGCTATTGCCGAACAAATGGTCTCACGAGTGGGGGACGGTTTGCTTATATCAAAAAATGTTGTTTGAGAAAAAACAGCGTTAACAGAGAGTAGCAAACAAGTAAAAACTATGGAAATACGAGCTTTCAATATTGTAAAAGTTTAAATTTTTGAAAACAACGCAAGTATTCGTTCCAAATCGCCTTCGTTTGCAAATGGAATGGTAATTTTTCCATTACCTTTTGCAGTAACCGAAAATCCTATTTTTGTATTGAATTTTTGTCCTAAATCGTTTTGCATTGATTTGTAAGTATCTGATAATTGAGCAACTACCGATTTCGATTTTTCCGATTTTGTGTTACTTTTATAGTCTCGCAACATATCTTCAACTTGGCGCACCGAAAGGTCTTGTTCTATGATTTTGGCAAACATTGCCATTTGCTGTTCGGCATCGTCTACACTCACAAGCGCACGGGCGTGTCCCATAGAAACGTCTTTGTTGATAATGCCGAATTGAATTTCGGGCGGCAATTTCAACAGACGCAAAAAGTTTGTAATATTTGAACGGGTTTTGCCGACACGTTCGCTCAATTGTTCTTGCGTAAGTTCACATTCGTCAATCAATCGCTGGTAACTTGTGGCAATTTCAATAGCGTCCAAATCTTCACGTTGCACGTTTTCAACCAAAGCCATAGTAAGCGTTGAACGGTCGTCAGCCTCACGAATATAGGCAGGAATGGTAGTTACACCGGCAATTTGCGATGCTCGAAAACGGCGTTCGCCCGAAATAATCTGATATTCTTCGGGAGCTGTTTGGCGCACGGTAATTGGCTGAATTACACCGAGATGTTTTATGGAATTTGCCAATTCCTGCAAAGCATCTTCATCGAATCGGGTGCGAGGTTGATTGGGATTAGCTTTTATTTTGCTTATTTCCAATTCTGCGCCTGTTTTTAAGGGGGGACGATGAATTGCAGGTTGCATCACTTTTGGAGCATCGCCCAAAATTGCGCTCAATCCGCCGCCTAATACATTTTTTTTTGACATATTTTTTTTAGGTTTTTAGGTATTAGGTATTAGGTTTTTAGGTATTAGGTTTTTAGGATTTTAATTTCTTGTTTCCTATTCCCTTGTCTCCTATTCCCTAATCCCTCGTCTCCTTATTTCTTCACTTCCGGCAAATTATTCTTCGCCAACAATTCTTTTGCAAAGTTAAGATAATTAATTGCTCCTGTGGAATTTGCATCATATAAAATTGCAGGTTTACCAAATCCGGGCGATTCGCTCAGTTTTACATTTCGCTGAATAAGCGTATTGAAAACCAAACTCTCGAAGTGCGATTTTACATCGTCGACCACTTGATTGGCAAGGCGCAGACGTAAATCGTACATTGTGAGCAAAAATCCTTCAATGAGTAATTCGGGATTGAGTTGCACTTGTATAATTTTTATGGTATTGAGCAATTTTGCAATACCTTCAAGGGCAAAATATTCGCATTGCACGGCAATAATTACCGAATTGGCAGCCACAAGCGCATTCACTGTGAGCAAGCCCAACGACGGCGAGCAGTCTATAATAATAAAATCATATTCATCACGCACTTTATTAATTACGTGTTTGAGCATCATCTCACGATTTGGTTGGTTTACCAATTCTATTTCGGCTCCCACCAAGTCTATATTTGAAGGCAATACGTGCAAATTTTCGAGTGCGCTTTGTACCATTAATTCGTGCGGGTCGGTTTGTTCTATAAGACACTGATACACACCTTGTTCCACATTGCGTATGCCTAATCCCGAACCGGCATTTCCCTGCGGGTCAAAATCTATAAGCAATACTTTGTATTCCAACACTGCTAAACTTGCGCTCAAATTCATAGCGGTTGTGGTTTTGCCCACTCCGCCTTTTTGATTTACTATTGCAATTACTTTACCCATCGTTTTATTTTTTGGCTTTTAAGAGGTCAAAAATACAAAATTTACGTTTCTCTTATTCATTCGCTTTCTTTTTATGGTTGAAATAATTGTAAATAGCTGAATGATAGGGGGAAAAGTTATTAACAACGCATTAGCGTGTTTAGGGAAAACGTGCGAAATTACTGTAAAGGCTTTTCAGTTTTTAAAATCTGATTTCATATTTGAAAAATTTTATGTGTTTTCCTTGATTAAGAATTGGAAATTTTTTATCTTTGCTTGTTTATTCAAAAAAATCAAACTATGAGAAAAAGAATTATTGTACAAATTACATTTTTATTATGTGTATTACACGTAGCGCATGCGCAAGATGCCATGCCCGCCAGTGGCGGCGTAGTAATTAACGGCGTAATATGGGCTGCGTTTAATGTAGATGCGCCCGGCACTTTTGCAAAAACGCCTGAAAGTGCAGGTAAATTTTATCAATGGAACTGTAAAACTGTAAGCGGTTCGAAAGCTGTAATATCTACAGCCTCTAAATGGGAACGCGCAAACGACCCCAGCCCAAAAGGTTGGCGAGTGCCAACAAGTGAAGAATTAAACACATTGTTTGACACAACAAAAGTAACACACGAACGGGTTGCTCTAAACGGTGTAGTCGGCTGTAAATTTACCGATAAAGAAAGCGGTTACTCTCTTTTCTTTCCGGCAGCGGGCTATAGCAATTACAGTACCGGCGAGTTCTACAATGCAGGCGTTGACGGTTACTATTGGAGTGCTACGCCCTTAGAGAAGAGCGAGGCTGAAGCCTACTACTTGGATTTAGGCGAGAGTGGTACGCAAGTGAGCTACTACTACCGTAGTTCCGGTTTTTCGGTTCGCCCTGTGCGCGCAGAATAATATTTCGATTTGCTTAGCAATTTTTTTAACAGGGGAATAAACAAGGGGATTAATCCCTTTGTTGTAGTTATTATCGTGCACCAAAAATAGTAGAACCAATACGCAACAACGTAGCCCCGTGCCGCAAAGCTATATGGTAATCGTGCGACATTCCCATTGAAAGTTCCTTAAAATATACTTTGCCGGCGAAAAATTTGTTTTGTAAGGTTTTAAAAATATCGGCAAGTTCTTGAAATTCGGCGGAAACTTGTGCCTCATTGTCGGTGTACGAGGCCATTCCCATTACGCCGTGAATTTCAATGTTTTGCAAATTGTTATATTCTTCGCTTTGCAATAATTCTTCGGCTTCGGCGAGCGTTAATCCAAATTTTGTATCTTCTTGCGCTATGTGAAATTGCAGCAAACAGGGAATTATTCTATTGTTTTTTTCCGCCTCTTTATTAATTGCCACCAACAATTTTAGCGAATCCACGCCGTGAATGAGGTGTACGAATTTTGCAATGTATTTTATTTTATTCGTTTGCAAATGCCCAATAAAATGCCAGCGAATATCTTTGGGCAGATGTTCGTATTTGCCGGTTAATTCCTGCACTTTGTTTTCGGCAAAATCACGCATACCCGTAGCGTAGGCTTGTTCAATATCGCTTTCGGGGAAGGTTTTTGAAACAGCTATCAACTGCGCCGTTGGGGGCAATTCGGCTTGAATGTGGTGTATGGCGTTTTGAATGGACATGGTAAAAAAGCCCCCTAAATCCCCCTCAGGGGGACTTTTAGGACTGTGGTTTAATTCATTGTTTGGTGCAAGGTTTGCAAATTGTGTTTTTTATTTTTAATTTCGTTTTTGTAATGATGTTTGTTTGAGCGTTAGCAAGTCCCCCCTTGAGGGGGGATTTAGGGGGGCTTTTTCTACCACCCTAAAATTTTACGTTCCTTATACATTTCCCCCGAAACCAAATTTTTAGCATCGGTTGTTGCTAACCAAAATGGCGTATCAATTCCTTCGGGAATGGTAAGCATAGCGTTTGGACCGCCCATATCGGTAAGTACCCACCCCGGGTCAACCGACATTACTTTGATGTTGGTATTTTTTTCTTCGTCAGCCATAATTTTGGTAATGGCATTTACAATGGTTTTACTCATGCTATATGCAGGAATACCCCCCATACGAGGCACGGTTAATTGTCCCAAGCCCGATGAAAAGTTTACCACACGTGCATCGGCTGATTTGCGCAACAAGGGGAGCATGGTTTTACACATCCACAACGTGCCGTAAAAATTGGTTGCCATAGTTTGGTTTACAATGTCGTAGGTCAATGTTTCTATGGTAGCCGGACCGTCAACACTAATGGCGGCATTGTTAAGCAAAATGTCGATATGCGAATATTCAGCGGCAATGGTTTTTGCAAATTGTTCAATACTTTCGATTGACGACACATCGCATTGTTTGATAACGCCTTCGCCTCCGTTTTTAACAATTTCCTCCAACACCGGCACGGCTTTTTCAACCGAGCGCACGGCAAGAATTACAAATACATTGTTTTCGGCAAGTTTGAGTGCTAAGGCTTTTCCCAATCCTCGTGCTGCTCCGGTTATGATTGCTGTTTTTTTCATAGTTAAAAGCCCCCTCCCAGCCTCCCCCTCAAGGGGAGGAGAAGGAAAGCTGTGGTTTAATTATTAAATATTGTTCATTATTCTATTCATTTCTTTTCAAGTGCTTCAGCAAGTCCCCCCTTGAGGGGGGATTTAGGGGGGCTTTTTTATTTCACAACCCCCACCGACTGAGCATACATAATTTTCTTAAAT
>WQTX01000041.1 GCA_009786075.1 Bacteroidota bacterium
GTATTCGAGCCATGAGAATTTTGCGTGGGACAATGATATTAGCCGTGTGCAATATTGGCGTATAGAAAAAGGGAGCAATATTACCATGAAAACACTGCTTTCAATTCTTGATATTCATGGGATTAGTTTGGGGGAGTTTTTTGGGGAGATGTGAGGAGAGGCTGAAAAGCCTCTAATATTCCAGCCCAATGGCAACGCCTTGGGTACAATAATAATAAACAGATTGCGCCTTGAAAAGGCAACATATTATTTTTCATTTTGTTGTGTTGCCTTTTCAAGGCGCAATTTGGTGTTTTTTGCATTTTTTCACCCAAGGCGTTGCCGTTGGGCTGGGTTATGTAAGGCTTTCAGCCTTTTGCGGTAATGATTGGATTTCGTGCGGTTGCCCTAAGATTTTTTGTTTTTATTTTGCGGATTAAATATTTTGTTGTATTTTTGCACCAATGGCTATTGACGAATAGAGCGTAAAAACAACACTCTTATCGAATATTTGATAGAGCAAATGGTTGTCCAAATCGTAAGTTGGAACTCGTGCGACAGGGGATTTTATAACTGTCGTTTTTTTATATACCACAATGAAAATACAAAAACAGATGCAAAAGTAAGTCCAACATAACATTGGTATCTAAAAAAATTCTTGTCATTATACGTATTTTTTAGATAAATGGCTTTTGTAATCGGATTTGTAATCGTAATCGGCAGGAATTGGATTTTCGGCTACCATACTCATTACAAACGGCGAAATTGCAATATTGCGTTTTATCTGCTTTTTTAACGGCACATTTATAGCAACAATATCGTTGTTTTCTCTCGCAAACAAAGTTTTTTCGCTTGCAACAGGCTGCACTTTTACATACGAAAAACTATGCAACAATTCCATTATAAACACTGCCCGACTGCTGTCTAAAACATTTACCAATACTTGCATAATGTATTTTTATTTAAAATTCAACTACAAAGATACAACATTTCAAAAAGAAATCAAAAGATAGATAATTTTTTCGATAAAAAAAGAGCCGTTTCGATTGCGAAACGGCTCTTTTTTTTAACATAAATTTCTTATTTTATTACTTTTATTTCAACTCGGCGGTTTTGTTTTCTACCTTCCGGAGTGTCATTCGAAGCAATAGGTTTTTTACTGCCAAATCCTTGTGTGGTAATTCTCGATGCAGCAACACCTTTATTTATCAAATAAGTTTTAACTGCTTCTGCACGTTTTTTCGATAAAGGATTGTTAATAGCATCGGTACCGGTGTTGTCGGTATGACCGCTGATTTCAGCTTTCCATGTCGGATTTGCTTTCAATTGCGCTGCCAAATCATCTAATTCCGCATTAGGCTTTGTAATTTTAGAACTATTTGTAGCAAAATCTATGTTATCAATAGATGTAGTAACTGTCTGAGCCGGTGCAGGAGTTGCCTCTTGAACTGGTGCCGCTGGTTTCTGTGCTAATTTATTTTGCAAATCTTTCAATTGTTGTTGCAACGTTTGAATATCATCGTCATTTTGAGCTACAGTATTTTCCAACTGATTGATTCGTTGTTTTTGTTGATTAAGAGCAGCCGAATTGTCGGTAGCAGGAGCTTGTGCACATGGATTTGGTTCGTAATCAGTCAAAGCTATATTGCGTACGTTTTTGTCGCCGCCAAGTTTTATACGACCTGTTAGATTGAATCCGCAAAGATTTGCAGTACCTGCTGTCGGCACAAATTTCACATCAGGAGTGTAACGGTATTGTGATTCAACGCCCAAAGCAATACTTTTTGTTATATTGTATTCCATTGCCAAACCTCCTGTTACCATTGGTTGTGCGCCGGTCTCTTTGTCAGAATTTCCTGATGCACGTTTGTAGTAATAACTGTACAATCCTACACCACCGCCAAGACTTCCGTACACGTTGAATTTTTGCCAACCCGGCGAACGGTATTTTGCAACTAAATTAGTAACATTGATAGTGTTGTAATACGTAATACCTTGTATTGCAGCTTCTAAGTGTCCTACGCGTCTAACGAATTGGCAGTTGTTCATGTACAAATATTCAACACCGGCACTCCATAGCGGGTTTACAGTGTATTCAAAAAATGCTCCAAACGAAGGATTAACTTCGGTGGCTATTTGACTTCTATCGGAAAGTAATAAATAATTAGTTCCCCATTTTAGACCGAATGAGATGTGATTTACATCTTGTTTTGTGGTTTGTGCAAAGGCTGAACCTATTGCAAGGCAGCCGCAAAGCGCGAAAGTTGTTAGTGTTTTTTTCATGATGATAATTGTTTAAAATGAGTTTTATTTTTAGTTCAGTTTATTTTGCAAATCTTTCACTTGCGATTGCAAGGTTTGAATATCTTCTTGTTGATTTGAAACGGTGTTTTCCAATTGATTGATTTGTTGTTTTTGTTGATTAAGCGCAGCTGAATTATCGGCTGAAGGAGCAGCACTAGTAGTACATGGTTTGTATTCGTTCCAACTCATATTGCGCACGTTTTTGTCGCCGCCAAGTTTTATACGACCTGTTAGATTAAATCCGCAAAGATTTGCATTTCCTCCTCTCGGCACAAAATCCGTATCGGGAATGTAACGGTATTGTGATTCAACGCCCAATGCAATACATTTTGTTATGTTGTATTCCATTGCCAAACCTCCTGTTACCATTGGTTGTGCGCCGGTTACTTTGTCAGAATTTCCTGATGCACGTTTGTAGTAATAGCTATACAATCCTACACCACCGCCAAGACTTCCGTACACGTTGAATTTTTGCCAGCAATTTGAACGATATTTTGCAACTAAATTAGTAACATTGATAGTGTTGTAATACGTAATACCTTGCACGGCTGCTTCTAAGTGTCCTACACGTCTAACGGTTTGACAGTTGTTCATGTACAAATATTCAATACCGGCACTCCATAGAGGATTTACAGTGTATTCAAAAAATGCTCCAAACGAAGGATTTGGTTCGGCAGCTAATTGACTTCTGTCGGAAAGTAATATGTAATTATACCCCCACTTTAGACCGAATGAGATGTGATTTACATCGGTCTTTTGTGCAAAAACAGAACCTATAAGGCAACCGCAAAGCACGAATGTTGTTAATGTTTTCTTCATGATAAATTGTTTAAGTGTTAAATATTTCCGGCAAAAATAATTGTTTTTTATTTTAAATCAAAGGATTTTATAGAATTTGTTGATTTTTACAAGCAATTTACTTACAAGTGTTAAATATTTTTGACAAATATAGTGGTTTTTATTATTGATAAAAAGTTTTTTGAACTTGATATTAAACCTGTTTTTATGTGATTGTTATCATGAAAATTGCTATCTTTGTAGAGTTTATTTAGATAAAAACTCAGGCAATGTTACAAAAAATAGCTCTTACAATACTTTGTATATATTTGACTATCAATTTGTTTGCGCAGCAAAACACCGAAACCATTGCTTTTCGATACGGTTGCAACAACAAAGCAATTACCGAAGTTTTGAAAGATTTTGAGCGGCAAACAAATTACCGGTTTACCTACAACTCTGCAATTTTCAATAAAAACACACTTATAACGATACCCGAAAAATTATACACTTTCGAGCAATTGTTGAACATAGTGTTTGGCACTCAATTTTCGTATAAAATAACAGGTAATCAAATTCTGGTTTCGGAAACACAGCCCACTGCGGTAAAAGACAATCCAATTGTAGCACCTCAATCAACTACACCACCCAAACAACCACCCACTACCGAAAATCACAGACATATTATATATGATACAATTCGAGTGTATGACACAATTCGAGTAGTACAAACCGAACGCCGAACAGTAATTGACACGCAAAAAGTAGTTTTACAGATGACTCCGTCCCCCTCGCTGTCGAGGCTCTGGGTAAGCGTATTTACCGGCATTACAAGCACTTTACCCATTACCACTATGTGCAGTTCGCCGGAATATAAAAAAGAATTGCAAAACTCGGAGCAAATCAGTTTGACCAATTCGGCAAGCGTTTTAGCGCTCTATCGCACACAAAAATTACTATTGGGTGCAGGCGTGAGCTATGCCGATGTGGGCTACGAAACGCAATTCCGAGCCCAATCAATTTCCAACGACCCAAACATTACATTTTCCGACACGCTGTGGTATTGGCGATATTCAAAACTGTTTACCTATTATAAATATATAGGCGGCGATTCTGTTGCAATCGACGTTTTTGATTCTACCTATACATACCGGGTGGTTGAAAATCCGAAACGGGTGGAAAATAACACAAATATAGCATCGCAACTTTCTATTCATTATGCAAGTATACCGGTTGTGGTGGGCTATCGCTTTACTATTCACGAATCGTGGAGCGTAGAGCCGTTTTTTCAAGCAAGTTTGCAAATACTCACACGCCGCAGCGGTTCTATAATAACTCCCGATGCACAGCTTATAGGGCTAAAAAATATTCCATTCCGCAGAGTTACTTACACGGTGGGCGTTGGTTGCCTGCTCAATTATACTATATCAGAGCAATTTCTCGTTTCACTGAAAGGCGCAGTTGCTTATTATCCGTCGATTTACAAATCGTCGTACACCGCTTCGCAAAAAGCCTTGTTGAGCGGGAGTTTGGAGTGGGGGGTGGCTTATAGAATACCTTTGTAATGTGCCAATATGCCAATGAGGCAATAAGACAATTCAATAATATGCCAATTAGAAAATTAAATAAGGATAATATATTATGCAATAATTGCCACAGATACCATGTTGGCACATTTCCTCATTGGCACATTGGCATATTATCTCATTGGCATATTATTTTACTGCTACTGTGCCTACCCTTAGCAAACCACGCCCAACAATTCCACTTTTCCGGTGGTTATGGATTTAGTTTATTTGTGTGCAACAATAAATCGGTGTATTCATGGGGCGATAATTTATATGGGCAATTGGCACGCAATACGGCGCAATGTCCTACAAATAGACCTTGTGCGGCACAATTTCCGGAAGAGGTGCGTTCCATCGAAGCCGGTTTTTCGTACCACGCACTGGCACTTACCGTGAGCGGAAAAGTACTTTCGTGGGGGCAAAATTTTTATGGCGAACTTGGCTCCGGTAAATTTTGCGAAACAGAATGCAAACGCCAAACGCCGGAATATGTGGTGGGCGGCGAAAGCGGTACGGGAGACTTACGAAATGTAATAGCCATAGCTGCCGGACAGTCGCACTCCTACGCCCTGCTTGCCACCGGCGAAGTGCTTGCGTGGGGCAATAATTCTTCGGGACAGCTTGGCAATGGCACTTACGCAAATTCAGCGCAGCCGCTTTTTGTGCGCAAACAAAACGGCGAAATTCTTGGCAATATTCGCATGATAAGCGCCGGTGCAAACCACGGGTATGCTCTCGATAATAACGGACAGGTGTATGCGTGGGGTAATAATTCGAGCAATCAATTGGGTGTGGGAAACTCACTCAACCAACCGTTTCCAACGCTGGTGGTTGATAATACCAATCAAATAATAAATAATGTAAAAAAAATAGACGGTGGTGCGCAATTCGGTTTGTTACTTAAAACCAACGGCACGGTGTGGGGCTTGGGCGCATGTAAAGGCTCGGAAATAAACGAAAACGGCATACCAACTTACAAAGCGCAACCCTACGCCATGCAAGTAGAAGGCGGCGCAACGCCCAATCAAACTTTGACAAACGTAATCGACATTTCGGCAGGAACTTCTCATTCGCTTGCAATTACGGTTGAAAACAACAAAAACTATGTGGTTGCATGGGGCAACAATCGTTTCCCCGACCTGACTGCCGCCACCGGTGGGCAAATCGGGAACGGAAATACGAGCGTAAAACAATATTTTTCGCCGCAATATGTGCTTTCCGGTTCCGAAAAATTGCAAGATGCTGTTGCCGTGTATGCCGGTTCGGGTGTGTCGTATATTTTCACGCTAAGTACATTGCGCAGGGCAAATGCGTTTTATGTGTGTGGCGCAAATATTTCGGGTGCATTGGGAACTGAAAATAATCAAGACGAATACAAAGCCGTGCGTATAGACCAAAAATTGTGTCAGCCCTATTGCGAAATACTGTCGTTGGGCAATAGCCGCACGTATTGCACGCCGTTCAATGAAGAAATTACCGCCAATCTTTCATCTGACGATTATACATTTATATGGTATAAAAATAATGTGCTTCAAACCGAACAATCGAACACAATTGCGCTTACAAGCGGCGGCGTATATATTGCCGAGGCGCATAACAAACGAGGCGATTGTCCGTCGTACAAAGATTCGGTTACAGTAATTGAAAAACAAACGAATTTTGCAATGCTTAACACATCGTTCTGTGGCACCAATTTGCAATATAAAGTAGTAGGGGAAGGAAATTTTTCGTGGCACAGTACCCACTCCGGCGAAAAAATTGGGCAAGGACAGGTGCTCACAATTCCCAAATCGAAAGCCGAAGAATTAATTCCCGGCAAACGGTATCGTGTGTGGGTGGAACAGCAAGGCGAATGTCAAGCTATGCCTTTTGTATTGACGGAAAATTGCAATTGCGCCACTCCGCCGCCGGTGGGCAACGATACCGCTTCGTGCTACAATCGTCCCTATTTTGTGCACGCCAAAGGCGATAGCGTAGTGTGGTATTCCGACCCTGCGCTTTTGAAACCTGTGCATTTTGGCAACACCTACGAACCAAAGAATTTGCAAGGCATTGGAAAATATTCATTGTATGCAACACAAATAAAAAATACCTGTGAAAGCGAAGCGCACACTGTTTATTTGCAATTAGAGAATTGTGCGCCGTGGTTTACGGTTGAAGGTCAAGTATTTGCCAACAATGCGCAGGTAACACACACCACCGTATATTTGTACGATGCCGAAACCCGGCAGCCGATAGATTCGTGTAAAACCAACGATAAAGGGCGGTTTACCTTGTATTCGCAAGGAAATAAAGCCACGGTGTATGCGCTTTCGCCGTTTTCAACCTTCCACAATACATGGGCTGGCAATAAATTGCAGCAATCCGAAGCACACGTTTTCTATGTTGATGCCACTATTAAAGGTATAGAAATTGTACTTATTCCCACTGCCACACAAGTTGAACTGCTTGCAAATTCAGATTTTTTCAATGCCGACTATATACGAATTTACACCTCAACCGGAGCTTTGATAGGCACAGCACAACCGAATTTTTCAGCTATTAAACAATTGTGCAAACCGCAAAATGTGTATGTTTTGCAGGCTGTAAAAAACAATGCGGTTGTAGCTTCGTGGAAAGTAAAATTAGATATTCATTGATAAATGCTTCGCGATAAATACTTCGTGATAAAACGCTGCGCTGATAAAATTTATCGTGCGTAGCACATTTATCAGCGTAGCGTTTTATCAACATTTATCTTTCTGAGTCTTGTGCCTCGTATCTAACACCTCGTACCTAAAAACCTAACTCTTATCCATAAGAATAACAAGCGAACCGCCGGCAATAAGGGTTACGCCAAGAATTACTTTCCAACTAAACGGTTCTTTTAAAATGATAATCGACAATACTATAGTAAATACAATACTCAATTTATCAATTGGCGCCACTCGCGATACATCGCCAAATTCCAATGCCTTGAAATAAAACAACCACGACAGTCCGGTGGTTACGCCCGAAAGAATTAAAAACGTCCAATTTGTTTTGGTCAAAGTTTTAATTCCCTCGGCACTATTCGATGCAAATACAATGACCCACATCATAAGCACAATAACGCAGGTGCGCAGTGCCACCGCAAGATTTGAATCAATATTTTTGATGCCGATTTTAGCAAAAATAGCCGTGAGAGCGGCAAAAAGGGCTGAAGCTATTGCGTAATATTTCCACATGTTGTAACAGTTATAAAAAAGAAGACCTGCAAAACTAAAAAAAGTCTTGCAGGTTTCATTAATTACATAACAAATTTTATTTTTTTACTACTTTATGTACGGAATTGCCGGTTTCCGTTTTTAGCGTAACAAAATATACTCCATGTTTCCAATCGTTGGTAGGAATACTGCCATTATCAACAATAATTGTACGACAAATAAAACTACCGCGGGCATCGGTTACTACAACCTCAACAGTTCCTGCACTTTCAATGTACAAAATACTGCTTACCGGATTAGGATATACCTGTGAGGGCGAAAGATTTTTCGCCCCTACGGCAGTAACAGGACGAGTTTCACCCGACGCTTCGCCACAAACAGAACATACTTCTATTTCTTCGTTAGCGTTTTCAGGATTTATTACCCACTCATAACTGTGTCCTTTTGCGGCAACGGTATCGGCAAAATATGTATGATCGCCACGTGAACAGGTGTAGGTTGTATAACCTTCCGCTTCGCAAGTTGGTGCTGTTACTACGTTTTTGTAATCGTGTCCCAATTTTGCAATTGGTTGAGTATCGGTGTGCGTAACATCGTTTTTGCAAATTCCTGTTTCTTCGCCGTCTTCGGTGCAGGTTGGCGGAGTAGTTGCGCTCCACTCATAATCGTGCCCTTTTGCGGCAACAGTATCGGCAAAATATGTATGGTCGCCACGTGAACAAGTGTAAGTTGTATAACCTTCCGTTTCACACGTTGATGTAGTTACTGCGCTGGTGTAATCGTGTCCCAATGCAGGGATTATTCGTGTTTGACTGTGTGTCACATCGTGTTTACACACTCCTATTTCGCCACCGTTGGTGGTACACGTTGCAGGAATAATTTCAGTCCACACATACTCGTGCCCTTTTGCAACAACGGTATCGGCATAATATGTATGGTCGCCGCGTGAGCAAATGTAGGTTGTATAACCTTCCGTTTCGCAGGTCGGTTCAGTTACCGAGCTTGCATAATCGTGTCCCAATGCAGGAATTGATTGTGTTTTCACACCCAAAGTGCCGCATAACGAGCATTTTTCTGTTTTCACTCCGACTATTGTACACGTAGGGTTTAGAGTTGTTTCCCATTCATCAAACAAGTGTTCACATACTACTTCACGCCTGTTGCTTATTTCGCCACAGTGTGTACATACGAAAATTTCCTCGTTTTCGTTTTCCGGATTTAGTTGCCACGCATAATTATGACCTAATGCGGCAACGGTATCGGCAGTATATTGGTGGTCGCCACGTGAGCAGGTGTAAGTTGTATAACCTTTTGTTTCGCAGGTTGGGGCGGTTATCACGCTTGTGTAATTGTGTCCCAATTTTGCAATTGGTCGAGTATCGGTGTGCGTAGCATCGTTTTTGCAAATTCCTGTTTCTTCGCCGTCGGCAGTACAGGTTGGCGCAGTGGTTACGCTCCACTCATATTCATGCACACACGCCCATTTTGCATAAAGCGTACTATTTGACATTACCACATCGGCAGCAAAATTCCAAAGATTGACAAAATCAACATCTTTGTACCAACCTTCAAACGTGTGTTTATCTTTCGCAGGATTTGCAGGAGCAGTTATTTTTTCACCGACTTTTACCCGTACCTGTACAATTTCGCTTCCACCGTTTGTTTCAAAAATAACAGTGTGTGCACCTTCTTGCTTCACAAAAATTGTTTTCGTATCGCTTGCTTCAATCGAAGTAACTGTTATAGAACCTATACGCGGCTCGCTTGCGGGATTTTCGTCAAATTCCAACCGGATTTCACCGTTATCTATTCCTTCGCTGCCTGCTATTATGCGTATCCACGTATCGTTGCTTGCGGCAGTCCAATCCATTTCTTCCTTACCGGTGTTTTCAACTTGTGCAGTAGTATTTCCTGCGACAACCTGCACAAACAGCGTATCGGTAGTTTTTAACGTTGCGCCGGTGTATTTGTAGTTGGCGGTTATGGCTACATCGTTGGTCATATTGACTTGTACCGCCAAATTGGCGCTTACAACAACATTGTTTTTATCTACCCAATTCATAAATTCATATCTGCCGTATTCTTTTGGTGCAGTGAGCGTTAGCAGTTCTCCCTGTGTATAGGTACGATACATGGTACTTCTACCATTGGAACGACCTCTTTTATCGATTTTGCTAACTTCAATGTATGGCATAAATGCAAGACTGTGTTCATCAATATCACGGGCATATACATCTAAGTTGCGATTACTTGGAGGACGTTGCATATAGTCGTATTGCAATTCCAATACCAACTCGTCAATTACAATACTCGTATTGCTTGCCGAAATTACATCGGTTTTCGTAATACGAATATCTGCCCACGCTGCCGGACGGGAATAAATCATAATATTATTCGTTTGCCCTAACTTATCGAGCAAAGAATAAAGCAGCGATGTGCTTGCAAAACTTGGCTCGTGCTTATCGGTTGTTTTGCGTATGGCATCGTGCGTTGCACTCCATGTTATAGGACTTGTGTTCAACGAATTGATGTGATTGAAATAATAAATATACCCGTCTTTACGCAATTTCGATATACCCGAATGTTCGAGTAACAAATTGGAATTAGCAAAAGAAAGATTTTGATTGCCTTCTATATGCGTTTTCATATCGTACACTTTGAAATTCACAATACGAACATTTTCGTGATTTGGCGGTATCATACCACGTTCAAATATATTCAAAATCACATCTCTATCGCTGTTCAATGCTGCTAAATCTTCTTTGGTAAGCGAAAAACGAATAGGAGCTGTTAGTTCCGGACGATTGCTGTTGTATTCATCTAAAATTTTCGACGTTACCGCAGAAATTTGTTCTTCGTATAACGCTTTTAAACTATTAAAATTAGCAGGTGTTAATGTACCATTCGTAGAGGTAATTGTTTTAAAACGTTCAAACATTTTCGACAAATCCAATTCCGCTTCATACGGTTTCAACAAACGATATTCGTACGATTTTGCCATATAATAGTGGTATTTCAGCAGGCGGTCTTTTGCTCGGCGTTCCATATCGTCTATGTACTGCATTGCCCGAAGGTCGCGTTGGCTGTTGATGGTAAATAATTCACTCCGCAAACCATCGATAGCGCCAATACCTTTTTGTACTTCTACACTAAGGGCACTTATGCCGGTGATAGTGTTGGCAAGTTGCATAATCACTTCCTCTTTTCTAGCATTCAGCACTTTTGTTTCTTCTATCAATTGCGAAAATTCTCTTGAAGTTGCCATCATTCTGTCTAATTCCGCTTTTATTTGCTCATTTGATACAGAACCTTGTTTGAAAACACTGTATAAATTCTGCATACTTTCGAATAACGGTTTGGCGGTTGTACTAATGGCATCGTATGCTTTTTCTACCGAAGCTGCGCTACCTTTTATGTCTTTAGATATGTTTATTTGCTTCGCTGCATCGCCAATAGCCTTATAATCAACACTTTTTGCCGTTTCAAACAATTCAACTATCGCGCCTGCGTAGTCTAAACCATCGGCATAATTAAATTGATTAGCCATTTGCGTTAGGAAACCGGAACCGGCATCGGCAACTCTACTTATAGCAGTGCCTACTCCCGGAAGAACACAATTTACCACAGGTGCAATTGTTGCCACAGCAGAAAGCATTCCGGCAGCCATATTTATTCTACTACGCCTTTTTAGCTCATCTTTTGCCTCTGCTTCAAGCTCTGCCCGTTTTTGCTTTACTCTTTGAGTTAATGCGTTTATATCTTCTTCCAACAAGCGTGCTTTGTCTTGCAGTACCGGAATTTCAGCAACCAATTTATTAAGCGCATCGGTATTATCGGTCAATTCCTTTTCTACCATGGTAAGAGCTTCTTTACAGGCATTTTGGCGTTGCAGGTTATTGGCATCAATATTTTTCAGCCAATAACTCAAATACATTACCCGAACGGCTTTGTCGATTTCCTGCTCAAAAGCCATTTTATTAATTTCAAACGAAAGCATAGGAACCCAGCCCACAGGATTGCCGAAATAATCTAAATTTTGACTAATGCGGTGCATAATTACCTGCATTTCGGAAAAGGCGGTTTCAAGTTCCATTTTTTGATTTTGGTCATTAGGTGCAGTTGCCCATTCGCTCGAAGCCTTGTAGTCGGCTATACGCTGAGTGTATTCTTTGAAAATATCGTTGGTAAAACCTATGTAAGAATTTAAGAAGGCATCGTTGGCGTGTTTCACTACAGCAGAAACCCAATTGGGGTGTAGCCATGCAAACTGCCTGGTGTTAGATGTATAACCACCTGCCGAACCATTTACACCAACATTGTTAATTTTAACACTACCACTGGTGTGTACACCGGCAGTACCGGGTACATATACACAAAATGCACTGACATCAACCGTTGATGTTACTCTACCGCCATTGCCGCCGTTGCCGGGTTTGCGAAGTACGTCAACGTTTGAGCTATACACATCTTGTCCTTTACCGCCATTGCAAATAAAACGCACCGCCGGGCTTGGATACAGACATTCTTTAATATAGAGCGTAATATTTCCGGCATTGGCTCCGTGAACACCATCTTTATCTTCACTTCCCAACAACATTTCGGGCGTTGTATTGATAGAAGCATTAGCTCCCTCAAACACCAATTCTTTGGCATAAATAGTTACATTGGTTTGCTTAAACCAAAATGCACTTTTAATAACCACCCGTTCGGCAAAAATTGTCAATGCCTCAATATCGGCACGGTTGTTTAAACTGTTCAACTTTGTATTACTACCGCCAAAAACCACTTCTTTGCCCGAAACGCTAAAATTATAAACGGTTTTCGAGGTACTATTAAGTGTTGCTGTTCTCGTTGTCGATGTTACTATTGTGTAATCGTCGTTCGAGGCATATTTGCCTTTCTCTTCTTCCAAACCAAAAGCCGTAAATTCCGGTAGTGGTGCCGGCATAAGCGTAAACTTCACATCTTGGGTAATAATTTTAGTGCCCGATTGCGCCGTAAATGTTACCGTAAAATTACGCACATCGGCAACATTGGGAGCATAGGTAAAGCGCCCTGTGATTTCATTCAATACAATTTTGCCTTGCGGCGGAAAATCTATCGTATAGTTCAATTGAACAGGCGAAGCGCGCAGCGTATCGGTAAGTACATAAAAGCCAACGGTAACATCGCCGTCGTGCCACACGGTTTGGTCGGGAATTGCGCCAATTTGAAATTTTCGCATTGGCTGCAAATCAACATTCATGGGCAGCAGTTTATTGAAAGCAATTTGCTTGCCCGCATTATTATTGTCGCCCACCGTAAGTGGGTAGCCCATAAACTGAGAGACGTACATAGCCTCTCGTTTATCAATAGGTTGCCCGTGCAGGCTCGTCAGCAAGCCTGCACAAAACAGTAATAAAAATATCTTCTTCATGGCATTATTGTTTTATAATGTAATGGACGTATACGTTTTTGGGGCGGTTGTCAGAACCAACGGTAACATTTGGTGCTTTGGAAGCGTCAAAGCCAATATTAGCAGCACCTGTCATTTGAGGCTCCTTTTCTTGAATAATTTTATTATTGTTTGTAGCATCTGAAATAAGAAGGGCTCCTGTACCTGTCCAATTGATAGGTCTCCTATCTACGGTATTTATATTACCTGTAATATTTCGTATAGCATCTCCTTGATAACTACCGACATTATTGCCACTGTTTCCACCTGTTTTCAACACTGTTCTTGTTGCTTTATCAGTATCATTTGTAGCGGAACCGTCAACGCCTCGCAAAAATACACCTCGCAAATCGGGAATATTGAATGTGGTGGTACTTGTACTGCCCCACGCAGTACCTATTGCCGCAAATAAAGCAGGATACGCTGTACGGTTGAACGAACGACCATCGCACAACAACCAACCCGTGGGAATTGCAGTTCCGCCAAAAGCCACAATTGTTCCGGGAGGTATTGCGGCGGCATTGTTTGCCACTTCGGCGTATGGCACGCTTGGCAATGCCGTGTAACTCAATTCACGGTAGGTACCATTTTCGTTAATTTCTACTTTCAGCCAATATTGCGCCGATGCAAAATTAACTCCAGCAAACGTTGACGACGACCCACCGGTTCGCGTGCCTTTACCTACGGTAACACCTACTATACCATAATTATCGGTTGTTACTATGTGCCGTTCTATCCAAGCTGCCGTTGTTGCCGATTGCCCGGGCATAAGCGAAAAACGCAATTCTACTTGTTGGTTTGCCAGCACCTCGCCACCTACCCGTACTACGGCTTGGTAATTGAAACCTACTCCGCTGTTTTGTGCAAATATGCTTGCACACGCTATTATAGCTGCTACTATTGTTAGGGAAAATTTTTTCATTTTTTTGATTGTTTTGCTTCCGCCCTTTTGCAGAAGGTTTTAAGTATTATTTTTTGAGATTGTTTGTGTCCTTACAGAAATTTCTGTTCACATACGCACACAAAAAAGCGCGGACAAAACTCTTATAACTTTTATCGGTTCTTGAGGTTCTCGACTACCTAACTGCCAAATAAATGAGTAAAGCCCACGCCAAGCGGCGTGAGCGTCTTTACTTTATTGTTGGCAGTTCTTTAAAATTGTCGAGATTTCAAGAACCAAACTCAGCTAAACGCTTTTTTCTAGTATTTAATTTCTAAATACATTTTACAATGTGCGTATTAATTACGCTTTATTTTTTCATAGGCATTGTGTTTTAATGGTTAATAACTTAGGCAGTCTGAAAATACTAAAGATTTCAGAAAATCAAAATATTTTTTTCAGTATGTTTTTGTTGTTTAATGTTTGGCAAAATTTTCTTATTCTTTTTTACCTAATAAATCTCCAATTATATCTCCGACGATTCCCATTTGATATAATTCCTCTTGAGTATATAAATCTTTTTCGGCAACAATTGCCTTGTCGTCTTTAAAATAAATGGTTTTTGACATTATCTTTTGACCGTAGGCATCTCTTGCTTGAATGTGAAAAGCTGGTGCAGAAGTTGAGATAATACACCTTTCTCCAACATCCTTCATGCCGAAATTTGCAGAACCAAGATATTTTCTATCTTCGCCCTCGCCCTTTTCAAAACCCACATAGGTCTCATACCAAGTTATGCCCGTTAAATTTATGATTGTTTTTTCTCTTACTTTTGAACAACCGGAAAACACTATTGGCAATACCAACACTGCAATAAATAAAAAACGTTTCATATTAATTTGATATTAAAATTGGTCTGCAAAGGTAGTAAAACTTTGCAGATTTTTGTTTAAAGATTTTAAAAATAAATTATTGCAAAAGCAACAGCAAGAACCATGCCATTATTTCACATAAGAACGCAACAACCGAAGAATATACATTTTATAGCTCTTTTTCATAAGCCATTTTAGGTGCATAGTAAAATTTTTTCTTCGATTTTCTAATGTAGAATTCATTTTTCCATTGTGCGAGCCTTGCTCTACGAGTGTCGGGTGCGCCCAATACGAACGCACAAGATTTTTCTTAAAAACTTCGTTATGCCACCAATCCACTGGAATAGCACACTTGTTGGTTTTTAATTCTGCCAGCATACGTTGCGCAGCCTCTTTATCAATTACATAAGCACAAGCACATCTGCCATCAACTGCTTCATACAAATATTTTCCTTTTTTCGTGTGCCATATCGGAGGAAATCGCAATGTGGTATTTTCCAATGAAATCATAAACGAAGGCACCAATGATTTCATTTCGGGTATCATGCGATTGAATTTTTCAACAAAATTGCTGCAAAAAAAAGCATCATCTTCTAAAATCAGTGCGTAAGAATTATTGTTTTGCACCATTCGTTCATAGCACAAAATATGATTGAGAGCGCAAGATGTTTGTCCTTTTGTGAGTTTTGAAAAAATATCATTTTCAAAATATGTTCCCAAATCTTTTTCCGCCCACAATGTTACATCGCCATCGGACACAAATTCAAACGGCAGGTTGAATTTTTCTTTCAACCAATAATTTATATGTTTTTCTTGTTCTTCGTAGCCGGTTCGTCCGTGTACTACGTATATTGCATCAACTTGTATTGTCATAGCGTTTAATTTATTTTCCCTTAAACCATAATTTTAAAACACTGTGCGCAAACGCACTATTATTTATATAGTAAAGCAATAGTATAAGAGAACTGGTAATGCTACTATTTATCAGCATTTTCTTATTTATACCAAATTTTTCGTGTTTTTTGAATGATATAAATATTTCGTTCAATCGCTCTTTCGTTGAAGCTTGCTCGTTTCTATATAAATGTTTTATTTTTTGCACACACAGTTTAAAATATTTTTCGCCTATGTGTTTTTGTATATTAGCATTTTTCCCATATTTATTTATAATCCGCATTATTTCATTTTCGCATCTATAAAATGAAAATTCACACTGTTCCAAGCTTGCACTATATCCAAGTGAATTACTTACAAAACGATAATTATATTCGAAATAATTATTTACACCTATACTATTGATATTATTGAGGTACATAAAATTGAATACATTATCTTCGCCATACGATAATCTTATATCGAAACGAATATGATACTTATTAATGGTGCTCAACAAATATAATTTCCCCCATACCGCAAAAATGGTATATGTAGAAATATATTTTGCATAATATGATTGAATTTGTTGATTAAAAAACAATTCCGGTTCAAGTTGAAATATTTTTTTCCCTTTTGGTCTGTAATCAACATATCCGGCAACTCGCAATTCCACAATATCGTTTCCCTGCAAAAGATGCTCCAAATAAGCAATTTCTACCCAATCGTCACTATCAATAAAAGCTACCCACTTACCTTTTGCATTATCAATTCCAAAATTACGGGCAGAACTCACGCCTCCATTTTCTTTATGAAAAACGCGAATGCGCACATCGTGCGAAGCATATTCATCACAGATTTTCCCGCTACTATCAGAACTTCCGTCATTAATTAATAAAAGTTCAAAATCACTAAAAGTTTGTGCAAGCACACTATTTATACAATCTCGAAGATATTTTTCGGCATTGTAAACAGGAATAATTATTGATACAATTGGCGACAATTTTATTATGTTTTTATTCATTAATGATTCGATTCATTTCAAGCCCGTTCATTTTACTAAAAGCATCTATCACCCGTTTTGAATATTGATTATCATACAAAAATTCCAACGAATTTTTAACACTTTGTCTGTCGTTAAACAATTTGCGATTGCTTAATGTCATTATTTTTTCTGCAAATTCCCGTTTGTTACCAAATTCAACAAGATAACCGTTTACACCATCTTGAATAAGACTACTTGGTCCAACCGGTAAATCATAACTAATCGCGGGCAATCCTCTGGAAATAGCCTCATTTAAAGTCATAGGAAAACCTTCATAATTAGATGTCAAAACCAACGCATCTGCTTGTTTTATTTCATTCCAAGGATTTGATTTCCAACCTTTCCAAACAATTTTTTCATTAAGTTTTTTATTTTTAGCAACTTCCTTTTGTAGCATTTCTTCGTCGGGACCGGAACCATATATATCTAAGTTAAAATCGTCAGCAATCAAATCAAGAATATCAAACAATTCTAAAATGTTTTTTTGCTGATTTTCTAATCGACCGACATAGACGAGTTTAGTCTTATTTTCATTAGGTTGTAAAATAGTTTGTTCTTGTCTTCGCACAGGATTATAAATTGTAAAAACATTATCTTTCAATCCAATCTCATTCAATTCTTTTGTTAATCCATCAGATATTGACAAATGATAATCGGCAAGCGGCAGTTCTTTTTTCATACGTTCGTACGAATGACCCGGCATATATTTTATTGAAAAATGTATCCAAGAAACTATCTTGTATTTCTTTTTTAATATTTTTCTTACTTGCGCAGCTTTTTTTATTTCTTTAGGCGTTAGTCCTATAATAAAATCAGAATTAGTAAATACTAAATATATAAAACGCTTGAAATTCCTTATACAACCACTACTTTGATTCAATGTAATTTTTGCCTTTTTTAGTCCTGTTTCTGCCAAAAAGGGCAATAACCCTTTTTCTTCACTTCGTTCGGTTACAAATAATTTATAAGTAAAGATTTTTTTTAAATTCTTGTCATTGAATATGTGCAACAATACCGTTTCGGTTCCACCGCGCCCCAATAATCGTCCCGCTAAGATAGATATTTTACTAAAATGTAAATTTTTCATTTTTTTTCTATTCCATTTTTGTCTATTCCATTTTCACACCACTTCGTTTTTTCGGCAACTGCTTTTTGAAAAATATTCCAATTAATAGGTTCTCTATCGCGGTCGAAAAGTTGATGAAATATATGATATTGCACAGCTGCAAATTTTATAAATTGTCGTTTCACACCGCTATGTATCAAGCGAGCAACAATTTCGCTATCTTCATAGCCCCAACCAATCATATCTTCATTGTAGCCATTTACCGCAATTACATCTTTCTTCCAAAAAGCCATATTGCACCCTTTTGCATAATATGGCTTGTGTGCTTTATAACGAAATCGAAAATAATTACGCAAAAAAGCTATGCGCAATGTATTCAACGGATTGCGAATACCTTTTGTAAAAAAATTAATCGTATGTTTTTTGTCGGTCAATAATTGTTCACTTAATTCTTTGTTCAACAACACTCTACTACCAGCAACAAAACAACCTTTGCGTGCAAATTGCAAATGGTCATGTATAAAATGTTTTTCCAAAATAATATCGCCATCTATTTGAATAATATATTCACCGGAGGCTTTTTGTATAGCTTTATTTAATATTTCGCATTTGTAAAACCCTCTATCTTCGTGCCATACGTGAATAAGCGGACATGGAAATGTTTTGCGCAATTCGTCTATACGCTCAGCAGTATCGTTGCGAGAACCATCATCGGCAATAATTACTTCATTAGGTAATATTGTTTGATTTGCAACACTTTGCAAACAAAGTTGCAAGGCTTCAATCCAATTATACGTAGAAATAATAAGTGTAGTGTTTAAATTTTGCATTTATTTCCTGTTCATTTATGATTTCTCAATCTGTTATTCAATTATTCAATTATTCTTATTTCCTATCGGGCTGCACGCACAAAAACAATCCGCAAAATAAACTCACAAACATAATACCATAGAGGCTTACAAGCGTATCGTCATTTGTCATGGAAATTACAAAAATGCTATACCACGCCACACTGAGCATAGTCATTTTTTTGCGTGAAAATATGGGTATACAGAGCAAAGTAAGTACAAAACATACAAATCCCACAATGCCGTAAGTTGTCAAAATCCGCAAAAATTGATTGTGCGTTTGATGCCAATATTTTTCGTCTAAACCTATGTGAGCATAGTGGGCGTGCAATTTTTCCTGATAGTATTTCGGACCACTGCCAAACAATTTATTTTCCAAAAATACATTGAAACTCACTCGCCAAAATACAATTCGCTGCATTATAGATTTACCCTGCGAATTGGAACCTTTGCTTTTCATATACCCTTCTTCAAGCGATTCATAAATACGACTGCTCAACTTAAATTGCGAAGTAAACCTGTAATTTGTGTATCCTTTTTCTATATTGCGAATATCTTCGGCGGTTAACTGTGCAAGCCCTTCGGCATCTTTACGCAAATTTTTCGAGGTCATATAACGCTTCAAATTGTCGTACACTGCAAATCCTTTTACATTGGTTTCAAACAATGGCACATCGCTGTACAGGTGCCAATTATCTACAATTTCCCGCCGACAAATGTATAAATTATTCCAATGTCCGTTTTCTATAAATCCTCGTTGCTCAAATTCCCAGTATTTATTTCCCTGTTTAGTGTGAGTATCAAGTTTTTCAATATCAATCTCATCGGGATTGAGAAAAAAATGAGCTTCGTAGCCCACTCGCACGCCAAGTATGGTAAATATCACAAAAAAAACTACTAAAAAATCGTATTTTTTATATTGTCGTATACGTTCGTAAATACTTAACAAACAGAGAATAAGAAGCCCCACGTAACCGGTAATTGATTTTATGAAAATTAAATAAAACACTAACCACACAAAACCGCACAAGAATAAAATTTTTGCATAACGGGGCAAAACAATGTGTTTTTGAAACAATAAATAATATACACAAATGGCTACTCCCATTAAACAAAAAAGCACAAAACGAATGTACCACATAAAAATTGACGCACGGCGCACATCAACATTGCTCGCTTCGTTTAAAATAAAATACACAAAATTGAACACACTACAAATCACAACCGAAGCAGTATATATGCACACTATTGCAAAAAACTGCCTATGATTGAGCGATTGCATAGAACCGAAAATCAACATAAAAACTGCAAAAACTGCCCAACGCTGGATTTCGCCGATAGTGTCGTCGGAAGGTAATTGCCACAGGCAACGCACAATAAAAACTAAGCAACAGGCTATAATTACAAGCGGCATTCTGCGTTCGGCAAGTAATTTAAAATTCTGTTTTGAAGGCTGTTGCACCAACCAAAATACCGCAAGCAATATGAGCGAAAGAGTTACCATGAATTTTCCCCACACACAAATCGCGCATATTGCTACAAGCAAAACGCAATACACAGAATTTTTATTTTGCTTAATCCACGAAAACATTGGTATTTCTTGATATTTTTATATGTAGATTGCTTCGCTTTGCTCGCAATGACGCTCTTTTGTTGGTTTACACTAACTCTCGAAAGAGCGTCATTGCGAGCAAAGCGAAGCAATCCATTGTTTTTTTGTATTAATTTTGTCGAAAAAGATGAATAAACCCTCCTCGTTCATGGCGGTCATCAGGTGCGTTCGATTGTATTACATAATAATACACGCCCGACGGACATTCGATTCCCGACGAATTTCTGCCGTCCCAGCGAATGGCAGTGCCTGTTTCGGAATATACCAACGAACCCCAGCTATTGAAAATTTTCACTGTAAATATATTTGCACCATTGGTGTCGAAATAAAAAACTTCGTTTTCGTCGTTACCACCGGGGGTAAATATGTTGGGAATACGAGCTGTACGGTCGAGCGGATTTTCTTTGCGGCGGGTTGCCTCATCGAAAAAATAATCCATTACCGGCACCACTTGTGTTTGCGAAGCCACACATTCTCTTAAATTATAATAATCTACATCGTTTTGACTGTAAAATTTTGAGCTGTCAAGCGCAATTTTGAGTTGCACCACATAACCGGGCAAAAAATCTTCTCGGGGAAAAGTGTAATGCAAACGCAGCGAATCAATAGACCCAATGGGTTTATATATACTGCGAGTAGGATTCCCATTGTTATCGCCTTGAAAAATTTCCCAATAATATGTCCACATATTCAAATCAAAGGGGCGAAAAGCATCGGTATTCACTTCAAACACGTGTACAAACGATTCCACAGGTTCTGTTGTTTCTGTATCGGCATTTGGTATAAAATAGGTAAAATTTTCTTGGGGATTTCCATTTTTGTCTCTTACCAGCGGACTATATATGGTAATCGGGCGAGGGCTTTGACGTGAACCAAAATCGCTCGCAGGAATTTGCAAGGTACGTGTTTGCTGCGCATTAGTGCCAATTTGAAATGTTACTGCAAGCGAAACTTCGGTTTCGGAAGTGTTTTCCAACGACACGTGCAAAATTTGACTATTTTTAATACTGTCGTGAATTGTGGCAGCGTTTATGGCATACAATCGCACGGTAAATTGCCCATCGCTGGCGTACACGTGCGATGCCGAAGTTTTGTCTTTTTTAATCACTTGCTCGGAATTGTCGCCAAAATCCCACACAAACCTGCAATCGCCCTCGCAAGTCGAAGTGTTTGTAAAATCTACACGAGTATTGTTTTTTGGTACACCGGGAGCAACTTCGGTATAGCACATAAATTCTTTCGAGCCATCGAAACGAAAATTTGCAACAGTTTGCGCCATGCTGCCAAATGCAGTGGTGCAAAGAAATAGAACAATTAAAGTTATACGTTCGATATGGTTATGTTTCGCAAAAAATCGCATAAAAAATGTAATAATTTAAAGATTTAAAAATTATGATTACACACTTCGCAATATGCTTTTTTCACTGCCGGATTTTGCAATACAAAAATTGACAATTTTCCGGAATCCAATAATTCGCAATAGCGATGTTTGTTTTTGTTGCTTGCGGCATTCATGGCATCAACAAAGGCTTGTGTGTGGTGCATATAGTGCGTGTTGGTACTCATTGCCAAAAACGTGAAAATAAAATCTTCACTCACATCGGGGTTTTGTATCATGCGCGACATCACTTCCAACGGATAATCAAATTCGCCCATGCCAACAAATATAGCTGCTTGATTAAGAGCCGCTTGCCAATTGTTTTTGTCGATTTCTATGATTTCTTTTATGCGGGCAAATGCAGCTGCCACAAATTCATCTTCATTCGATGCTTTAAACGTGTTGTTCAGCGCATTGAGCGATTTTATTTGCAATTCCAAATTGAGCGGGTCAACTGCATATTTTGGCAACGGCGAAATCAACAATGCATCGATTTCTTTTTGCATATCGGTTACATAATATTCACTATCAATAGTTTCCAAAAGCAAACGGGCATAAATTAAATTACGTTTCACATACACATTATCTAAATTGAGTTGAAACAATTTTCTCATATCTCTCAAAAAATCCAAATCTGTTGGTTTTTTCAAAGCCGCGTAGCGCAACCATATTCTGTTCATTTCCAAGCCGGTATGTGCCGGTTTCAAGGCTATTTTCATATTGTCGATAGCGGCGGTGGAATAGCGTTTTGAAAGCACCTGCTGCATAATAAATTTTTGAATAGCCAATGCTTTGTCCACATCATAGTTTTGCAAAGCTCTATTAAACATAAACACCACATATTCTTCCTCTTTTTCGGGAGTTGAAATATTGTATTCGGCAACAATTTTAACTTCGGCAAAGCGGTGTTTTGCTAAAATTGGCTCCATTTTGGCTAAATTATCGCCTTTTTGCAAAAATTCGAGTATTTCCGGTTGTGTTTTTGTACGCAAAAATTGAAATTCGGTACCTACAACATCGGTAAAAAACAGTTTCCACGAATCGCTACTTTGCGTGGTAACAGGAACCGAATTATTCGAAAATTGTTTGAGCGCCTGCATAATGCTTGCAACTCGCTCGCTGCGCAATTGGTCGTTTTTATTAGCACTGCCTTCAATCGACGAAAATCCGTTTACAGTAATCGCTATCGGACGAAACGATGGTTGCCGCATAGAATCAAGCAGCGCTTGAATATCTTCACGATTGTAGGTTGATTTTCCTGCTTCAAACGGTATGCGGAACACGATAGTGTCGATTGTAGATTGAGGTTTGTAAATAAATGTATTGTATCGTGTAACCGTATCGGGAAATGCCTCAACTACCGGCAGTGTAATATTTTCAAATTTTTTATTCCACACCGGAAAAATATTTTTGCACACAAAACCATCTTTTATTACCATCAAATGAATCTCGTGAGGCGGTATATTTTCGGGAATTGCGCCAAGCGAAATCGACAATCGTGTAGATGCAAGTTTACCCGATTCTATATTTTTTTTCGCAAAATCCTTTGCAAATACCGGTTTGAGCATGTGTCCACGATGCGGCATTTGCGTGTTGAGCAAGTTTTCGCCGTTGCACGGAAATTGTTTGCGCATCACCAAATCCACGGCAAACCCGTCTTTGTCGCCTTTGATAAAGCGTTTGAGCGACCGGTAATCGTTTGTCGTAAAATACACTTCGCCGTTTACTACCGAAAGATTGTTGTGCAAACTGCTGATATTTGGGTATTTATCGCACAATTTGCACGCACTTGCATTGTAACTTTTCATTCCATGACTTGATTTTGAAATAGGAAGTCCCGATTTTTTTATTGTTTTCTTATCGGTTGAAATCAAATTGTGATTTCCCAAAGTAATGGTAATATACACTTTCTTTTTGTCTTTGCTGAAAGCGCAGCCTATACCTGCAAAAATATAGGTTGGGTTGAGCAATACGTCTGCCGATTTCCGTCTAAAAATCTGAAAAGCAAACTCTTGCGCAATATCGTTGTACGACACCGCACCTTTTGCCAGCGCCAATTTTACCGAAACTTCATTTGTTTGATGAATGCCTGCTCCGGCAGCAATCAAGCGGTTTTGCAACTGCATTTTTTTAGGAGCATTTTCCTCACGAATATCGTCGGTTTTTGCTATATGATTGGCAAACTGTTGCGCCACTTTTTGCAGCGTTTCGTTCGGTATAAGCGCACGAGTATCGTTTTTGGTCAATTCCTTATTTATGTGAAACAAACACGCATCACGTAACATCATTAAATCCAACGCATCGGGTTTTATTTCAAGTACATAGCGTTCAACCCGAGTTGGGGTTTTATAATCATTTGACTGTGCAAAAATCTGTGTTCCACACAATATAATGGCAAAAAGAAGAGGGGAAAATTTAAGTTTCATCTTATAGATATTGAGATATTTACTTCGGATTTGTTTTAATATGCCGATTAGATAATGTGCCAATGTGCCGATATGGTAACGTAACAAATTGTTGCATAAATTTATTATTATTTAATTTTCTAATTAGCATATTGGCACATTGGCACATTAGCATATTGGCATATTGGCATATTGGCACATTCAAAAATTACACTAAAATCGAAATTATGCGAGCTCGTTTATTATCTTCGGCTTTTACGGCATGCGGAATTTCAGCATCAAAATACACATTGTCGCCTTCGTTCAGTTCAAAAACGCTGTCTTTGAAATAAATTTTCACAGAACCTTCAATTACATACATAAATTCTTGCCCGCTATGGCTATTGAATTGCACTTCCTGGTCTTTGGCATCTATGGTTACCAAAAATGGCGTTGCTTTTTTGTGTGCAAAATTGTGTGCAAGTGCTTTGTATTTGTAGCGAGCATGGCGTTCTATACTTGCGCCTTCGCCTTTGCGGGTAATTGCCCAACCATGTTCATACGGATTTTCGCCGGTAAGAATAAACGCTGCTTCAACATTGAATTGTTGTGCAATTTTCAGTAATGCCCCCACCGGAATATCAATTTGACCACTTTCATAATCCTCGTATTGATATTTATTGATGTTTGTTTTTTCAGCAACTTCTGCTATGCTCAAACCTAATTGTTCACGAATTTGTTTTAAGCGGCTTCCTATTTCTTTTGTTTGTTCTTGCATGGTGTTTTCAAGATTTAATTATCAACCACAAATGTAAACGTTTTATTGATACGAAGTAATAAAATTCATGTTTTTTTAGTGATTAATGGTTAATGGTTAGTGGTTAATCTCTATTTGTTAACCATTAATCACTAACCATTAACCACTATTAACTATTCTTTGAGTCTTTCACAATCACATCGTGCGCACCACCTTCAATAATACTTGTGGACGACACAAGGGTAATTTTTGCTTCGTTTTTCAATTGCTCAATCGAAAATGTACCGCAGCTACACAAGGTTGATTTTATTTTACCCAACGTTATATCTAAATTGTCTTTCAATTTTCCGGCGTATGGCACGTAACTATCAACGCCTTCTTCAAATTTCAGTGCCGAATTTCCGCCCATATCGTAGCGTTGCCAATTGCGGGCGCGGTTTGAACCTTCACCCCAATATTCTTTTACGTAATTGCCGTTTACGAGCATTTTTTTTGTCGGACTTTCGTCGAAACGGGCAAAATACCGTCCCATCATTAAAAAATCGGCTCCCATAGCCAAGGCAAGTACCATGTGGTAATCCTGCACAATGCCACCATCGGAACAAATTGGAATATACACACCGTGTTTTTCGAAATATTCATCACGAGCCTGCGCCACTTCTATAATCGCCGTTGCTTGCCCTCTGCCAATACCTTTTTGTTCACGAGTGATACAAATTGAGCCGCCGCCTATACCAACTTTTATAAAATCGGCGCCGGCATCGGCTAAATAGTTAAATCCTTCGGCATCGACAACATTGCCTGCACCGATTTTTACGGTGTCGCCGTAGGTTTTTCGCACATATTCTATTGTTTCTTTCTGCCATTCCGAAAATCCGTCCGAAGAATCTATACACAGCACATCAACGCCGGCTTCTATCAATTTTGGTATGCGTTCTTTGTAATCACGAGTGTTTATGCCTGCCCCCACAATCAACCGTTTGTGCGTATCAACCAATTCATTCGGATTTTTTTTGTGATTTTCATAATCTTTACGAAATACAAAATATTTCATACAATTATTTTCGTCAATAATTGGCAATGTATTCACTTTGTTTTCCCAAATTATATCATTCGCCTCGTCTAAACTAATCCCGTATCGTCCGGTAATCAATTTAGCAAATGGCGTCATAAAATCTTTTACTTTTTTTAGTTTATTATCTTCGTCCGGACGGTAATCGCGGCTTGTAACCAAACCGAGCAATTTACCGTTCAACGAACCGTCGTGCGTAACCGCAATGGTCGAAAAACCTGTTTTTTCTATCAATTCAAGCACATCGTGCAATGTATGTTCGGGAGTAAGATTAGCATCGCTTACCACAAAACCTGCTTTAAATTTTTTCACTTTTCGCACCATTTCGGCTTGGTCGTCAATCGGTTGCGAACCAAAAATAAACGACATTCCCCCATTGCGAGCCAACGCTATTGCCATTCCCGAATCGGAAACCGACTGCATAATTGCCGACACAAAAGGTATATTGAGCACAATTTCGGATTTCGAGCCTTTTGCAAATTTAACCAAAGGCGTTTGCAAACTAATTTTATCGGGCATACAATCTTTGGTGGTTAAACCCGGAATAAGCAAATATTCATTGAAAGTTCGTGAAATTTCATTACTAATCTGTGCCATGGTGTATAGTTTAAATTTCTCACAAAAATACACAATTAATTGTAAATTGTAAATTGTGAATTGTAAATTATTGCATTTGTGTAAAAAAATGGGATTGCTTCGTGCCTCGCAATGACGCTCTTTTGAGGATTTGTACTAACTCCCGAAAGAGCGTCATTGCGAGCGGAGCGAAGCAATCTATTTTTAATTCAGGTAACTTCATTACTTATTATTCATTTTTATCGAATAAATTCATTATCGTATTATTCGCATCAATCAACTGTGTGCGCAAACCTGCTTTTTGAGCACCTTCCAAGTTCTCAAGTTTATCGTCTAAAAAAAGCGTTTGTGCAGGATTTAGATTTTCTCGTTGTATCACTGCTTCGTAGGTTTCAACATTCGGTTTGCGCAGGTGCAGTGTGTGGGAATAATACACTCGTTCAAATAAATCGTGAATTGCATATTGTATACCTTGATTTTTCATATTTTGCGTAAATGCAATTTCGTGCAAATCGTTGGTATTGCTCAACAAAAATGTGCGGTATTTTGTTTTGAGCCTAAGCAATAAATCCACGTGAGCCTGCGGAAAATCAAGTAACATGGCATTCCACGCATCGGCAATTTCTTGTTTTGAAATATTGTAAGGAACAAGCGATTGTATGTATTGTACAAATTCATCGGTTGAAATAAGTCCACATTCGTAGTTTGGGAACGTGTTGTTGTGCGCAAGATGTTGTTGCAGTTGCTGTTTATCGCAATTCAAAAGGTGCATCATTGCCTTGTAGGTCAATTCTTCGTTGAGATTGAGAATAACGCCGCCAAAATCGAAAATGATAGTTGTAATACCGTTGAGCATAGTTTTGTTTTTATGATTGTAGATTAACTTCGTTGAGCTCCGCTTCGCTACGGTTGCTTCGCTTTGCTCGCAATGACGCTATTTCGAGAGTTAGCACAAACCACCAAAAGAGCGTCATTGCGAGGAACGAAGCAATCCATTACTTTTTTTCTCTGCGAAAATACATTTTTACCTCAAAAAAATAAAAATAATTGAATACATATTTGCAGGTTTCAAAAAAACGGGTATTTTTGCAGTCCTAAATAATCAACCCGATTATTGGGCCCATAGCTCAGTTGGTTAGAGCACCTGACTCATAATCAGGGGGTCACAGGTTCAAGCCCTGTTGGGCCCACACACTTTCATAAAAAAAGCTGTTACAGGATTTTTGTAACGGCTTTTTTTAATGCACTATTGAATTTAATATTCGTACAAAATTGATTTTCCGGCAATCTTGAGTAGTACACTTTTAAAACCTGCAACTTGCAAACATTCAATATTAAATGAAAACTCTCTACTCGGCATAGCGGCACACATTTCTTGATTTACAAAAGAAAGTTCTATTGTTCTCTGTGGAGGAATTGATTTTTCAATAGCTCCGGTTGTAACTAATTTTGCAATCCAAGAACTTCCACTGCAACCACCAGCGGTAATTGTAAATTTCAAAATATTGCCTTCAATTTTCATGTTAGAAATAGCATTACCCAAAAATTCCGGAACTTTAAAATATTCTTTCTCGTCAATTATTACATTTGGGTCGCATATTGATTGTTTTTCTTTTTTTAGGTCATATTCATAATATCCAACACCGTTCTTATTTGCTGAAAATTTTAATCTATTGCCGTCAAAAGTGTAATCATACTCTCCATTAAGTATTAAATTCCAATCAAAATTGGCAGTCCAAATATTTTCATCATTAAATATTATTTTATCGTTATTTATTGAATAAGTTCCGGAACCTCCGGCAGGAACTCGATTGTAGTTTCCTGTATTAATGAATCTACCGTCCTTTAATTCGAGTACTGTTGTTCCGCTACTAACAATATCTCGATATTTCACAGTAAAAGTTCCAGTATAGAAACCTTCAATTGACTTGTCATCTACATCTTCTTTCCCATTATGACAATACACCTGCTCGCCATTAATAAAAATCACATTCACGTCATTTTTCGAAATTCCGTCGATTGTATATGACACATCGGTATGGCATATACATTTCGCCTCATTTGGCGTGCCTTTTTGCGTAATCCTCAAAACTCCGTTTACGAACGTGTGAGTTACTT
>WQTX01000042.1 GCA_009786075.1 Bacteroidota bacterium
GTAAATTCTTTTTTGCCTTGCATAGTAAACTTATTGTATATCACAAAGTTACACTTTTTATGTGATATAAACAAATGAATATCAATAATTTAAAAATTTTTTATCGTATATTTGGCGAGTTGTGCAACAGGCACGAGCGGTTTGGCGAGAGCGGGGGTGTATGCCCGCAGACACTTTTGTGCTGATATTCAAGTGTGTAGCCCGCCCGAACATTTGTGAGCCCCCCGCCCTCGTGAAGCCGCCACCACGTTAGCCGCAAGTGGCGTGCGACACTTCAAGCGAGAAACGTCTGAAAATTAGAAAAAAATGTTGCGGAGAAAAAAACATTTATTCACCGCATAAAATGCGGAAAATATTATGTATATTTGCTGCAAAATTTATTTGATATGGCAAGGTATATTTATCAGTATAAAAATTGGACGAATTTTACTTGGGATTACAGTAAAATAGCCCTTGTACTCGGCGAGGTTCGTAATTTGCAGGGCAAATTATTAGGCACAATGAATGCTTTGGGATTTTCATTACAATCAGAAGCAGTACTTGAAACCTTAACACTTGATATTATGAAATCGTCTGAAATAGAGGGAGAAAAACTTAATCGTAAACAAGTCCGTTCTTCTATTGCAAAACGTTTGGGCTTGGAAATAGGAGGATTAGAATTTATTGACAGAAGTGTAGAAGGCGTTGTGGAAATGCTACTTGATGCAACTCAAAATTACACCGATGATTTAAGTGAAGACCGACTTTTCGGTTGGCATTCTGCACTTTTCCCGTCGGGTAGAAGCGGAATGTATAAAATTGAAGTTGGGAAATATCGCACGGGGGAAATGCAAGTAGTTTCAGGGGCAATGGGAAAAGAAATAATTCACTTTGAAGCGGTTGAAGCAAAAAATGTGAAACCTGAAATGGATAAATTTATCAATTGGATAAACGAAAAACCTCAAATTGATACAGTCATAAAATCAGCCATTGCTCATTTATGGTTTGTAACAATTCACCCCTTTGACGATGGGAATGGGCGTATTGCAAGAGCAATTTCGGATATGCTACTGGCTCGCAGCGATGGTAGTTCACAACGATTTTACAGTATGTCGAACCAGATTTTGAAAGAGCGAAAAAAGTATTATTTGGCATTGGAAAAAACTCAACACAGCGATTCTGATATAACACTTTGGCTAAATTGGTTTCTTAATTGCTTGAAAAATTCGTTGCTTAACACGGAAGTTACTCTCAAGAATGTATTTCGTAAGGCAAGTTTTTGGGAAACGCACAGAAACACACAACTCAATGAACGACAAAGATTTATTATCAACAAACTGTTTGATAATTTGGCTTCGCCGAGCTCCGCTTCGCTACGGTTCTATGGCAAACTAACGTCCTCGAAATGGGCAAAAATGACAAAAACCTCATCAGACACCGCTTTACGAGACATAAAAGATTTAATGGAAAAAGGAATTTTTAAACAAGATGAGGCAGGCGGAAGAAGTACAAATTATGAGTTGATAAGTGGAGGTGTATGCTCGCAGACAGTTTTGTCGAAACTTGGAAGTGCATCGCCCACCCGAACCTTTGTGGAACCCCCGCCTGCGTGAAGTCGCCACCCCATTATCTGTCATTTTGAGACAGCGTAGTGCGATTGGGAAGCAAAAAGAAAAATGAGTAAAAAGACAACATAGTTGACTTTTAAAAACGAATATAATTGTGTATGAAAAATATTGAGAAAATAGAATCAATTTTAATGCAACAAGGTTTGTCGGATTATAGATGGATAAATCCGAAGGAAATGGTTGTTGCACAATGGGTACGTGTGAAATGTTATTACGGATGTGATGAATATGGTTCAGGTACTTGTCCTCCCAATACTCCAAGTGTAGAAGAATGTGAGAAGTTTTTTAAAGAATATGAGAAAGGAATCATTATCAGACTAAAAACAATTGTAGACAAAAGTTCATATCCTTTTGATTGGTCTATAGATATAACAAGTAAATTATTAGCAATAGAGCGAGATATTTTTTTAATGGGATTCCCAAAAGTTTTTTTACTGAATCATACATGTTGCATGTGCTGTAAAACTTGTTCGGGCAATAGAATCGAATGTAAAAATAAAATGAAATCAAGACCAAGTCCCGAAAGTTTTGCAGTTGACGTTTATCAGACAGTTAAAAATGCAGGTTTAGAAATAAAAGTTGTTACAGACAATCCTGCTGAAATGAACAGAATAGCAATAGTATTGATTGAATAATATAGCAATGAGCCACCACCTACGCAAGCAGGCGGGAGCGAAGTGAACAAAGCCGTGAAAACTCGACCATTCAACCTTAAATAAATAATAACTTAAAATAGTAATAAGATGAACAGACAAATTTTCAAGTATTTAGCAGTAGCAGCCATTGCTGTTATGATGCTTACAGGTTGTGAGGTAGAAAGAATCATAGAACCTTGCGAGCGCGACGGAACGGGAGTATTAAAATTAATTAATAAGACCCCATTACGATTTACCGTAAAGATTGACGGAAAAAATCATGGGCAAATAGAAGCACGCGATGTAAAAGAGTACGTACTAAGGAGAGGCGAGAATTGGGTTTGTATTGAACTTAGTAATGCAATATGTTATAAGGACTTTACAATAAATATTATTCCTTGCGAAATTACAACTAAAGAATTGAATAATTAATATTCAAAAATAATTAGTTTGACCTGCTATGAAAACAGGAAACAACATCGAATATTTTGAAACCCGAACCGATTGGCGAAAGTGGCTTTTAGAAAATTTTGAAACTGCTCGCGAAATTTGGTTCGTATTTCCTCTTAAATCGTCGGGAGAAAAAAGTGTTTTGTACAACGATGCCGTGGAAGAAGCCTTGTGTTTCGATTGGATTGACAGCACTGTAAAATCATTCGACGAAAAATGTAGAATACAGCGTTTTACGCCTCGAAACCCCAAAAGCGCCTATTCGCAGTCAAACAAAGAACGACTTGCGTGGCTGTTGGAACACAAAATGATACACCCGAAATTTGAAGAAAAAATCCGGAAAATTCTATCCGAACCGTTCGTTTTTCCCAACGATATAATCGAAAAATTAAAAGAAAATGAAACAGTGTGGGAAAACTATCAAAATTTTTCTGATTCATACAAGCGAATTAGAATTGCCTATATTGAGGCAGCAAGAATACGACCCGAAGAATTTAAAAAGCGTTTGAAAAATTTTATTGGCAAAACATTTGAAAATAAAAAGATAGTGGGTTTTGGCGGAATTGAAAAATACTATTAATCAAAAAAATTGCTGCACATTTTCTACATTTTTTGAAAAATTGTTAAAAAGTTATTCCGAATTTTGTCAATCCAAAAGTTTTATCTACTTTTGCAGACTGAAATTTTGAATTTATATGTCGGGGCAACGAATACAATATATGATACCATTGCAATCGTTGGGCGAAGGCGTTCATAACATGGAATTTACGATTTCAAAAGAGTTCATTGAATTACAAAATATTGAAAATATGCTCGATGCACAACTACTTGTGCAGGTAATTTTTACCAAACGAGCACAGATTCATACATTGGAACTAAACATGCGTGGTATGGTAGAAATGCCCTGCGACCGTTGTTTGGAACCGGTACAATTGACAATAAAAAATTCACACGAATGTGTAATAAAAGTAGGTGCAAATGAAGAAGAATTTGCTGATACCGACGATGTTATATGTATTGACGCTCACGAAAAAGAATTAGATATAACACACATTTTGTACGAAAACTTATTGTTATCGCTTCCGCTAAAAAAAGCGCATACACAAGGTAAATGCAATGCCGATGTAACAGCTTATATAAAAGAAGTGAAAAAAACAAACCAAGAAAAAACAGACCCGAGATGGGATTTACTTAAAAATGTAATTATAAATTAAAATTAAAAAACGATGGCACATCCTAAACGAAAAACATCGAGCACACGTCGCGATAAAAGACGTACACACGACAAAGCAGTTCTACCAACACTAAGCCGTTGCTCGGCTACCGACACTGTACACCGTCGTCATACGGCTTATGAAGTTGACAGCAACTTGTACTACAACGGTAAGTTGATGATAGAAAATAAAGCATAATTTCAATTTAATTTGAAATAGCATGAGAATAGGTATCGATGCTATGGGTGGGGATTTTGCCCCCGAAGTTGCGGTAATGGGCATTATACAGGCAAGTAAAGAAATACCTGCCGGTGCAACTATTGTGGCGTATGGCGATGCAACTATTATTGAGTTGATATTACAACGTGAAAATTGTAACAGTTCAAATATTGAAATAATAGATGCTCCCGAAGTTATAGGAATGAATGACCATCCGGCAAAAGCGTTTCAGATAAAACAAAATTCAAGCATTACGGTTGGATTTAAACATTTGCACGGCGGTAAAATAGATGCTTTTGCAAGTGCCGGCAGCACCGGAGCCATGATGGTGGGCGCAATGTACACCATTAAATCAATTCAAGGAATTATTCGTCCCTGTATAACCGGACCGGTACCAAAACTTTCAGGCGGAAAAATGACAACCCTGCTTGACGTGGGACTTAATTCCGATTGTAAACCCGATGTGCTGTACCAATATGGTACGTTGGGAAATTTGTTTGCAAAATATTATTACGAAATCGAAAATCCAAAAGTTTGTTTGCTCAATATAGGCTCGGAAGAAGAAAAAGGAAATCTTTTGACACGGGCTGCCCACGAACTGATGAAAGACAGTTTCGATTATAAATTTTGTGGTAACATAGAAAGCAATGAATTGTATTCCGATAAGGTCGATGTAATCGTATGCGACGGTTTTACCGGAAATATTGTACTCAAACAAGTAGAATCGCTCTACAATGTAGCACAGGAATTGAACGTAAGCAATCCGTTTTTTGAACATTTCAATTACGAAAATCATGGAGGAACGCCTGTTTTGGGTGTTAATGCTCCGGTTATTATTGGTCATGGCGCTTCAAATGCAAAAGCAATAAAAAACATGATACTTCAAACCCATAAGGTTATTGTTTCGGATTTAACTGAAAAAATTAAACAAGCATTTCAATAATGAGTAAACTACAAGCAGCTATTACCGGCGTTTACGGTTGGGCACCCGAAGATGTTATTACCAACGAAGATTTATCGAAAATGGTTGATACCAACGATGAATGGATTGTAACCCGCACCGGTGTAAAAGAACGAAGAATATTGAAAGACCCCACACTCAGCACTTCCGACATGGCTGCCAATGCCATAAAAGGTTTGCTGGAAAAAACAGGAACAAAACCCGAAGAAATAGAACTTATTATAGTAGCTACCATTACGCCCGATATGATTTTTCCGTCGTGTGCAGCCATGACAGCTACCAAAGTAGGCGCAAAAAATGCCTTTGCTTTTGATTTTAATTCGGCGTGTTGTGGGTTTTTATTCGGATTGGAAACAGCTGCGCAATTTATTACATCGGGCAAATACAAAAAAGTAATACTTGTGGGCGCCGATAAAATGACTACACTTACCGACTACACCAATCGCAATACCTGCATACTTTTTGGCGATGCAGCAGCAGCAGTGCTTTTAGAACCAAATTACGAAGGTTTGGGCGTGATAGATTCCGTACTTCACGTTGACAGCACCAATTGGGAACATTTATGCTTAAAAGCAGGCGGCGCCATGAAACCGGCTTCGCACGAAACCGTTGATGCGCACGAACATTATATTCATCAAGAAGGACAACCGGTATTTAAACTTGCCGTAAGGGCTATGGCTGGTTCTGCTAACGCTATTTTAAAACGCAACAACCTAACCGGCGACGATATTCAATATTTAATACCTCATCAGGCAAACAAACGAATAATTGACTCAACGGGTCATTTTATGGGTTTAACCGAAGATAAAGTGTGCATAAACATTCAAAAATACGGCAACACCACCGCAGCAACCATTCCGCTGTGTATGGCAGAATTTGCCCCGCAATTTAAGAAAGGCGATAACATTATATTGGCTGCATTTGGAGCGGGGTATAGTTGGGGGGCTTTGTATTTGAAATGGGCGATATAAATAGCAAATTACAATACATAAAAGCTGAACGTAATTGTTTGGCTTTTTTTATAAATATATGTATGAATTGAAAATTAATGTGTACTTTTGTAAGTAATCTATAAAAATTGGCATAATTTTTGAGAAAGCGGAATAAAAATTAATTAATCTAAAAATGTAATATTATGAAAAAATGTGCACTTTTTCTTTTTTTGGTAATCTCGTTGTTTTCGTGTAAAAAAGAACAGGAAATAATCAATTACATAGAAATCAATGGTCAATCATATCAATTACGCCACGCTTTTTTTGAAGATTACGGTACTACTATGTGGGGAGTTGATGTTCCGTACAGAGAGTATTATATAGAATTACAATCGCATGAAACGGACTTTCCTTCATCGATGTTAGGATTTTATTTGTATTCGTGGGATACTCGCAATATTGGCGACGGTACCTATCGTTTTGGTGGAAATTCCGGCGATTTTCAGCAAGCATTTGCCGGAGTGCGTATGCAATATGATTCAAAAGGTCAGTTAGTAGATGGTTTATTACTTGAAAATTTAGACCCTGCGTATAACAACAGAATAGATATACGCTCAGGCAAACGAAATAAAATATTCGACATTAATCTGCGATTTATAAAAGGTGGACAAAGCTATACTGTTACCGCTCATTATGAAAATACTATGGTTGAGCATATTCCGGTAGGGTATTAACAAGCCCCCTAAATCCCCCTTAGGGGGGACTTTTTGCTTACTGCTATTCCTGTAACTTATCAGTAAAAACATAAAATAAAAGACAAAAATCTAAATATTAACCACAGTTCTCAAGTCCCCCCTTGAGGGGGATTTAGGGGGCTTTTCTTCTAAATTCCTAAATGAAAGTCTTAATAGTAAACAAATCAAAACACCCCATGCCGCAGTACGCCACCGAGCACAGCGCCGGCATGGATTTACGAGCCAATTTAAATGAACCGGTAGTATTGCAACCGCTCGAACGCAAAATTATTCCTACCGGATTGTTTATAGAACTGCCCGAAGGCTACGAGGCGCAAATTCGTCCACGTAGCGGATTGGCTGCCAAACATGGCATTACCTGTCTCAATACTCCCGGTACTATTGATGCCGATTATCGAGGCGAAATAGGCGTAATTCTGGCAAATGTATCGAACGAACCCTTTACCGTTACCGACGGCGAACGAATTTGCCAAATGGTAATAACCCGTTACACCAAAGCCGAAATGGTTGAAGTAGAAGAATTGTCGAGCAGCGAACGTGGTGCGGGCGGGTTTGGTTCTACGGGGAGGAAATAAATAGGAGACGAGGGATTAGGAACCCCGAAGGGCTCAACGAAGTTAAACAAGGAGATGAGGGAAAATATAACGATAACCGAACTTTTGTTAAATATCTATTGAATATCAATCGAATATCTATGAATATCTAAAAAATCCTAAAACCTTGTACCTATAACTTTGTGCCTATAACCTTGTATCTAAAACCTTGTATCTAAAAAACTAAAAAAAATGAAAATAATAATCCCCATGGCAGGTATGGGCACTCGTATGCGCCCTCACACATTAACAGTTCCAAAACCCTTAATTCCGGTATATGGCAAACCAATTGTACAAAGTTTGGTTGAAGACCTTGCATTGGTAACTACCGAAACAATTGAAGAAATAGCCTTTATAGTACACCCTTCGTTTGGCAAAACGGTTGAACAATCGTTGCTCGATATGGCGCACAATATGGGAACGAAAGGCGTAATTTACTATCAGGCACAAGCGCAAGGGACGGCTCATGCCATAAATTGTGCAGCACAATCATTGAAAGGCAATGTTATTGTTGCCTTTGCCGATACGCTGTTTATTTCAAATTTTACGCTCAATACCCAGCTTGATTCTATTATTTGGGTGCAACAAGTTGAAAATCCCGAAGCATTTGGTGTGGTAAAAACCAATGAACAAGGTGTAATTACCGATTTTGTGGAAAAACCGAAAGATTTTGTGAGCGACCTTGCAATTATTGGTATTTATTACTTCAAAGACGGCGAAAATTTACAACGGGAATTACAATATTTAATTGACAACAATATTCACGTAAAAGGCGAATATCAACTTACAACGGCTTTGGAAAACATGAAAAACAAAAACCTGCAATTCCATGTAGGCAAAGTTAATACATGGCTCGATTGCGGCAATAAAAATGCAACGGTTGATACTAACACACAATTGTTGCAACACTATGGCTCAAAAATTTCGCAGAATATTGAGTGCATCAATTCGCACATTATAGAGCCGTGCTGCATTGCCGACGGCGTGAAAATTGAAAATTCTGTTGTGGGACCAAATGTTTCGATAGGTACCGGCACAAAAGTTTCACATTCAGTGATTTCCAATACGATTATTCAAAATAATTCGTGCATTTCAAACGTTAGAATAGATAATTCTATGGTGGGAAATTGTGCTACGGTTGCAAAAAATGCTATGGATTTGAGTGTGAGTGATTATAGTGAAGTGCGAGATTAATAGACTGTTAGACACAAGACTTATAAAAAAATGGTTTTTACTAATTGAACTTATTTAGTGAAGAATTTGATATTTTTATTTGATAAATAGTAATCGAAAATATATTTTTGTGGGTTAATTGGAAACAGCAAATGAACAAACCAATAGTATATACGGTAGGGCACTCAACACATCAACTTGATTTTTTTCTTGAGTTGATAAAAACTGTTGATATAAATTGTATTGTTGATGTTCGTAGTGTTGCGGCAAGTGCATACAACCCGCAATACAATAAAAATTCATTTAAAAATTTTCTCAAGAACAATCACATTCAATATTTGCCTTTTGCCGAAGAATTTGGAGCAAAACAGACTGATTATAATTTGTTAGATGACGATGAAAAATTGGATTTTGAAAAATTTAGAAAAACAAGGCAGTTTAATCACGGATTAGAAAGAATTTGGCAAGGAATAAATAAAAATTTTAGAATTGCCCTTATGTGTTCCGAAAGCGAACCATTGGATTGCCACCGGTTTTCTATGGTTTCTATTGGACTGGAAAATGATGGATTTGAGGTAAAGCATATCTTGAAAGACAAATCTATTAAAACTAACGTGGAATTGGAAGATGAATTGATAGCAATATATCTGAAAAAGGAAAAAATATCTCAAAGAAATTTATTTATGCCTGATATTACTCGCGAAACACAATTAAAAGAGGCATTAAGATTAAAAAACAAAGAAATAGGTTTTTCGCCATATTTAACCGACAAAGAACAAGAAGTGTATGATTAAACTATATACAATTGGTTTTACTGAAAAAACAGCAAAAGATTTTTTTTCATTATTACAAAAAGCAAAAGTCAAAAAAATTCTTGATGTAAGAATAAATACCATTTCTCAATTGGCGGGTTTTGCCAAAGGTAAAGATTTGGCGTATTTTGCAAAGGCGATTATTGATGCTGATTATGAACATGATATTGATTTAGCACCCACAAAAGAATTGTTGAAAGATTATAGAGACAAAAAAGTTGATTGGGCAAAATATGAAAAGGAATATATTGATATTCTCAACAAGAGAAACATATTGAAGAAATTGGATTTCAACAAGTTAGACGGAGTTTGCTTTTTGTGTAGCGAACATGAACCAAATATGTGTCATCGCCGATTGCTTGCAGAATATTTGCAAAAAGCGAACAAAGAAATCGAAATTATCCATTTAGTAAAATAAGTTTTTGATACTCAGTTAAATATGTCAATAATACAGTTATCCGTTATTCAAGTGTCGCCGGCTAAAACAGCAGGTCGTTTCATTACCAAACTTCAGCACAAAATTGAAGCAAGTGTTAATGCAGACGGACTTCCAATTTCAGGAAATCAGGTATACAGCATTATGTTGCCGGTGCAACAGCCTGTTGGCAAGGAGCTTACCATTGACTTGGACAACTACAATATCATAGACAGCGAATATTTGCCCAAAGGAAACGATAAACCTGTGCCATTGAAATGGCTAAGTCCTAAAAACGAACAGAAGATTGTTGATGACAAAACTTTGTTAAAAGTCCGTTTTGTCTGTTTGGCAAATTCTTTCAAAGAAGGCGGAAGATGTGTGGCAGGAATAATGTTAGATGAAAATAATAATCCTATTCTTGAAAATGGAAATCCTAAATGGGTTCGACCTGTTTGTAATACAGAACATGGAGAAGTGCCAACGCACTTGGCGGTTAATATAAATCTGCTTGATATTATTGAAATAAAAGTATTGAGTTATCCAAATTTGAATAGTTACCAATCGGAGAATGCTTTATTTGAAGGAAATTCACTTTGTGTAACAGGGAAATATGATAAAACCAAATTACATGTATTGTATGATTCCAATCGTTTAATTTTCAATAATAGCCCAAAAGTAATTTCGGAAGACCATATAAAAAAACAAAATCGTTCTTTGATGTTTGTAAAAATAACTGATTTTGAGGCATATCAAATAACGTATGAAGATGATTCAAAACCAAAAACAAGAATGAAATTTACTTATTATGGAAATCAATACGACTTACCTGTAACAGACCCTGTTTTTTTGCAAAAATATCAATCAAATCCCGAATTTGTGAAAGATTACAGCCGGATTGATATAACACTTTCTATTGGAATAGTGCATGAAGGCTGGTATTATAAACTCATTGCAGGTATTATTTTGTTTTAATGAAATGAAAAAAACAGTTTTATATATCATATTATTTCTCTGCGTTTCTGCTGCCCACGCACAAAAACCACGCACAAAAACCGACAGCGTAAAACAAGAATTAAAAACGCTCGAAGTAGAAAAATTGCTTATACAGGCAAATTTGAGCAAAAACAAAGGCGATTTTAACAGAGCGTTGGAACTGTATTCCGGTGCATTGAGCATTGATAAAACAAGTGCCGTAGCGTATTACGAAATGGCTGGTTTGTTTATGTTTCGCAGTATGTATGCCGATGCGGTAAATTATGCACAAAAAGCCGTGCAGTACAACCCCTCGCAGGTGGCATACGTGGAACGTTTGGCGCAAGTGTATATGCTGCAAGGCAATCAAAAAAAGTTACAGGAAACGCTCCGGCAGCTTAGAAAATTAGAGCAGGCAACAGGTAAAACAGCGTACAATACAATTGCCGTTCAACCGCAACCCGAAGAAAAAACCACGCCGCCGCAAGCAGATGTTGAAATAATAACGACCACGAGCTATGAACAACTATTGCAAAATCCAACAAATGAAAAGATATACGAAATTGTAACGAAAAATTATACTGAACATAAGCCTGTGTTGTGGGATTCCATAGCTTTGGTAAATGAAATGGCTCTGAATTATTTCCCTGGTACGGCAGAATATTATTTGCAAGCAGCACGAGCGCGCTACGAAATGGCTCAATACGAAAAAACGATACAACTATTGAACGCTGCGCTTGAAAATTCATTTGCCGACGATAGGCAGAAACGGGAAATTGAGAGGTTGTTGGCAAAAGCAAGGGAGCATGCCCCCTTGTTGGGAAAATAATGTACTTTTGTTTCTAAAAAGATACTGCACTTAATTGTGTGGCAAGATTATGAATGCCTTTTGCTATTATTGTTTTTTGAGATTGTGATGCTCGCGTTTTTCCTGACTTATAACGACGCATCAGCGAAGAATTTATACCAATACGACTTGCTAATGCGCTTACGTCAAAAACATCAAATGTTTTAAAAAATCCTGATAAATCGTATGAATATTCTATTGTGTATTTGTTTTTTAGTGGTGCATAATCGTCCCATGCACCAACTTCTTCGGCGTGTTCTCGTGCCATATCAATAGCATCATTCAAAGCATTTTTCGCTTCTTCTTCTGTTTCACCTGCTCCATATAATCCTGCGATTGACGGAATATAAATAGAATAAAAACCGTCTTGTCCTTTTTCAATAATTGCCTTAATTACGTTTTTCATAATTTTCTATATTAATATTTTTATCTTTTCAAGAAAGTAAGACCTGCTTTCTTTTTCATACTTTCAAGTGTTCCTGTTGGCACTTCCTGTACTTTTTTATTTAACACTACAAAGTAACAAATTTGTTACTGTTATACAAATTTTCAAGCAATTATTTTCAAAAATAATTTTTAAATTATTCCTTCATTGGTACATTGAATTAGAGTAATCGCATAAAATTTTGCTCTAAATTTGATTTATTCCAATTTTGCAATCAGAAAAAAATGTACTTTTGTAAAAAACAAGTTTGCTCAACTGCCAAGGATGAAGATTGAGATTGATGAATTAGTGAAATATTTGAAACGATTTAATTTTTACAACAATGTCAAAAAACAAAAAAATAATAATTCAAATTTTAACCTCACGGAATTCAGTGAGGTTATGGAAAGCATAAACGCACTTTTAATTCAGCAAAAACTCACGCAAGCAGAGCGATTGCAGCAACTCAACAATACGGCAATTATGCAAATGCAAACATTGCTCAACAGTAAAACATTGAAAACATTAAATAATTAAAGGCTATTTTGCAAAAAATGCAAATTGCTTTTTCAAAAATGGAAGTACAATTACTAAAAAATTAAATAACAAAACAGAAATTTTAAAATATAACCTGTTACTTTTTGAAAATTTTAATCCAGAATTTTCAATTGTGTATTTCAAAAAATTAATATATTTGTCCGATTAATAAAACAAAAATAACCCCCGTGCCTACAAGCACTTTATGATACTTTATTGGAAAAAGCATTTTGCTTTAATTCTTTGCAATCTGAAAATTTGGCGATTAGAAGATTACTATTCAAAGGGAAAAGTTAAGTGTTCGCGTGTACCTTGCGTGAACTTCACTTAATTCCTTGAATAGAAGGTTACGCCAAATACCACAGATTGCGGGAAACAGTTGAGTTTCACGCTTTTTTTATGCAAAATTTTCAAAAAACAAATATTCACTTTTTAAATTTAATTTTATGACAACAAAAACAATTACCAAAATTTGCTTGTTTGTAGCCTTAGGCTTGGCAAGCGTAGTGTTCAATGCTTGTAAAGAAGATGCACCGAAACCAAGCGCAACAGAACAACCCGACCCAACAGATACAACCGGCACAACAAAACCAATCGACCCGTCTGACCCTGCAAAACCGGAAGAACGAGAAAGCGTTGTAATTAACGGAGTTACATGGGCAACTCGTAACGTAGCTTCTTCCGGCACATTTGCTGCTACTCCCGAAAGTTACGGCATTTATTACTCTTACCAAGCTCAAAACGTTTGTCCTTCGGGTTATCGCCTTCCAACAAAATCGGAACTTGAAAGCCTTATTAATTCCGGCAGTACTTGGACAAATAGAAACGGAACAAAAGGTCGCATTTTTGGTAACGGGAGTAATACTATTTTCTTGCCTGCTGCAGGAAATCGCGGACCTAATGACCGTGATGGTGTTCACTCTCCCCCTCCCTGCACCTTTGGCGACTGCCTCGGATCGTATGGTAGTAGTACTAGGGAAGATATTGAGGGAGCTCCTTACGATGTTAAGAATGCGTACTACTTGAGCTTCGATAGCGACCGCATGGTCGTATCCTACGACTATATCCCGTACTATCGGTCTGTTCGCTGTGTTGCAGGTGGTGCAATACAGGAAGTTGTTGTTACAAACGTAAGTCTTAACAAAACCGAAACATCGTTACCTATAGGCGATAGCGAAACTCTTATTGCAACGGTGTTGCCTGCTAATGCTACTAACAAAACGGTAACATGGACGAGTTCTGATGATTGGATTGCTACGGTAGATGCAAACGGAAAAATAACAGCTATTGAAAAGGGAACTACTACTATTACTGCTGAAATTGGCGATAAAACGGCTGTGTGCGAGGTAGTTGTGTATGACCCAAAAACACATGATAAGGGTGTTGTAATCAACGGTGTTACATGGGCTACTCGTAATGTTGACGAATATGGCACATTTGTTGCCGCTCCCGAAAACGCTGGCGAATTACACTCAGGGTACAGTGCTATGTATGATGCAGTATGCCCTTACGGTTGGCAAGTACCTACAAAAGTGGAAATGAACAAATTAATTGATGCTGCTAATGTAAGTAACGAATGGGTTACCCTAAATGGTGTAAACGGACGTAAATTTACTGATAAAACTACTAGTGTTTCTCTGTTCTTGCCTGCCGCGGGTTATCAGGGTAGCAACATAAACCTCGACGGTCCGCTCTGCGAGCAGGGGGCGGTCGGCAATTATTGGAGTAGTAGCACATCATTTAGTGGTAGCAATTTCGCGAACAGCTTGTTCTTCACTAGCGGCAACACGACCGTATACACCGACAATCTTGTGCTCGGGCGGTTTGTCCGTTGTGTCGCAAAATAAATTTATCAAAATCACAAATTTTTAATCTTGGTAATTTTGAAAATCCTGCAAAAATCGTGGTTCAAGACAAATAAAATTCTCTTTGCGCAATCGCAGCAAAGGGATTTTTTATTTTTCGGGAACTTTTGCAATTTTTTTGAAAAAATGATATATTTTTGTATAAAAAAGTAAAGTCTATGGATGAAAAAGTAATAAATAAAGCATTAAGCGACAAAATAAGTTTTATAACTTATATTGTTCCTGCTTTTGCCGATGCTTACAAAATGAAAGTTCAAGACGCTTATTTTTATCTTAAAAAACACGGTGGTTGGGATTTTCTTAATGAGCATTGGTGGGCGTTGCATACCGACAATGTGCTTTATACCCTTGACGATTTATACGAAGTCTGTCGTGAAAATGGAGGTGTGAGATGAAAGTTTATCACGGAAGTTACACGTTCATTGAGAATATAGACCTCTCAAAGTCAATTCCAAATAAAGATTTCGGAAAGGGATTTTATGTAACAAAATTTCGCCAACAAGCCGAAAGTTGGGCGAAAGTTATTGGTCGAAGATATAAAACAGATGGATTTGTAACCGAATTTGCGTTTTATGATACCGAATTTACCGAACGACTTTGTAAAGTAAAGCATTTTGATGCTTACAACGAGGAATGGCTTGACTTTGTCATTGAAAATCGTAATCCGTTTGGCAAAATGCACGATTATGATATTGTTGAGGGACCTGTTGCCGATGATAAAGTGCAAAATAGAATTAGCCGTTATTTGGACGGTTTGATTTGCAAAACCGATTTGTTAGAGGACTTGAAATGGCACGAAGATACGCACCAAATTTGTTTTTGTACGCTTAAGTCGTTACTGACTTTGCAACGAGCAGACAGAAAACAATTTTCGTTGTTGTCGTGTATCGGAGAACCAATCGTTGAAAAATTAGTAACCGATTTCGGTTTTGACGAACAAACAGCAACAGATAAATTTTTTACTTCAAAAATTTTTGCAGAACTTGACGATAAAAAAAATGAAATGTTTTGTAAGGATTGGACAGAAATATATGAATTGTTAAAACAAGAATTAAAGTGAAAATCCTGCAAAAATCGTGGTTCAAGACAAACTAAAATCCTCTTTGCACAACCGCAGCAAAGGGGATTTTTATTTTTCGGGAACTTTTGCAATTTTTTTGAAAAATTGTATCTTTGTAGAGTAAAAAAGATATGTAATATGGCAAAAATAACCGTAAAAGATACAGAGCTAACTATTGTAAGCATCAATGATAATGACTATATTTGTTTGACAGACCTTGCACGTTATAAAAATCCGGAACACGCCGACGATGTGATAAAAAATTGGATTCGGAATCGCAATACAATTGAATTGTTGGGTTTTTGGGAAATTTTGTATAATCCGAGTTTTAAACCCGTCGAATTCGACGGGTTTAGAAAAGAAGCAGGGTTAAATAGTTTTGTAATGACACCAAAACGATGGATTGAGAATACAAATGCAATAGGTATTATTTCCAAATCGGGACGATATGGAGGAACATACGCTCACAAAGATATTGCGTTGGAATTTGCCTCGTGGATTTCAATAGAATTCAAACTGTATGTATTCAAAGAATTTCAACGTTTAAAAGAAGAAGAGCAAAAAGCCATTGGTTGGACAGTAAAACGAGAATTAGCAAAAGTTAATTATCACATTCACACTTCGGCAATTAAACGCAACCTTATACCCGAAAAATTGTCGAAAGAGCAAATAAAATTCATTTACGCCGACGAAGCCGATGTGTTAAATATCGCCTTATTTGGAATAACAGCCAAAGAATGGCGAGAACAAAATCCAAATTTGCAAGGGAATATACGTGATTATGCTTCTGTTAACGAATTGCTTTGCCTTTCGAATATGGAAAATATCAATGCAGTATTGATAGATGACGGTGTTTCTCAAAGTGACAGATTGTTGAAACTGAATGCTATTGCTATTCAACAAATGAGAGTGTTGCAGAATGTTGAAAACAGAAAAGTATTGAAGTAATGAAAAGTTGGCACGTCACAACAATTTTTTTGTATAAGAAATAATAACAAGGGTTAAACCCCTTGTCGGAAAAATAATGTAATTTTGCGCTTCGATAAACTCAGCATATCACAAAAATTAATATGAAGAATTTTCTCTACATAATAATAACAACCTGTATTCTCGCAGCATGTGCGCAAACCAAACCGGTGGTAAAACCACGTGAAATGAAACAAATCGATAGAGCGGCTATTTACGATACTATTGTAAAATATTACGGCAATTACAAGAGAATGAATACCCGTTTCGAGGCGCAATTTACAATTGATAAAGCGCAGACAATCAAAGGGAATTTGCGCATTGAACGCGATAGCATTATTTGGGTAAGCATTACGCCGGCACTCAATTTAGAGGCTTTTCGCATAAAACTTACGCCCGATAGCGTGTATATGGTCAATCGACTCAATAAATCGTACTACGCCGGCACTTACGATATTGTGCGCCGATTGACCGGCGTGAATATGAATTACCAAACCGTGCAGGCTCTGCTGCTCAACGAATTGATTATGTATCCGTTTACACAAAAAACCGATACGCTGGTATTTTTCCGTGATATGAACGTGAACAACAAAAAAACCGAAATAGAATTGATGCACAAACAATTGTTGCGAAAAAACGATACGCTCTCTGTTCAACAGCAATTTACTTTCGATTTACTCTATTATAGATTAACAAAAACTTCGATAAACGACAGTGGTTTAGGCTCAAAACTCGATTTGAAATACGAAAAATATAAAGCCATAGATACACTGAGTTATTTCCCCACGTTGCAAAATTTTGAAGTAAAAGACAAAAAAAATAAGGTAAAAATAAAACTTCAATACGAACACGTGCGTTTCAATGAAGAACAAACTTATCCGTTTACTATAAATGAGAAGTATAACCGTCTTTTTTAGACACAAGACACATAGACTTTTAGACACAAGACAATGAATATCTATTGAATATCAACCGAATATCTATGAATATCTTAATTACTAAAAAACTATTCCCCTGCTTGTTACTTCTGTGTATATGTTTGACAATGCCGGTTTTCGGTCAAAAAAAGATTGACAACCTGCGTAAAGAATCCGACAAAGCGAAAAAGGAAATAGAGCAAAATGCAAGGCTTTTGAAACAAACCGAAGCATCGAAAAATGCATCGGTACAACAATTAAATTTGCTCAATTTGCAAATCATAAAGCGTCATGAATATACGGTTTTGCTAAGCGACCAAGCACGTGAGCTGGAAAAAGAAATTGCAAAATCGTCGGTAAGAATTAATTCCCTGCAACAACAATTGGCGCAATTGCAAACCGATTACAAACAGGCATTATTTACCCTTTACAAACAGCGTTCGCAGTACGACCAGCTTATTTTCGTAATGTCTGCCGAAAGCTACAATCAGGCTTTTAATCGTATGAAATATTTGCAATATTACAGTGATTATATTGATACCCGCGCTGCGCAAATACAACAAATGCACGACAGTATTGTAAAACAAAAAGCCAAACAGCAGGATTTTTTGACCCAAAAACAAGTGCTGCTTGGCGTGCAAAAAACCGAAGCGCAAAAGTTGGAAAGCGATAAAACACAGCAAGATAAAGTGGTGCAACAACTCACTGCGCAACAACAAAAATTGCAAAAAGACATTGAAGCAAAACGCGCGCTTGCCAAAAAATTGGACAAACAAATAGAAGATATAGTAAAAGAAGAATTACGCAAAGCCGAAGAAAAAAGAAAAGCTGAAGAAGCTGCACGCAAAAAAGCCGAAGAAGCACGGAAGAAAGCCGAAGAGGAAGCACGCAAAAAAGCCGAAGCCGAAGGCAAACCGGCTCCCGTTCCTGCAAAACCGGCAAATGCCAATGTGAATGCAATGTCGCCGCAAGATGCGTTGATTTCAAAAAACTTCGTGGAAAATAAAGGTCGTATGCCCTGGCCTACCACGCAAGGTGTTATTACCCAACGATTTGGAACACATAAACACCCCACGCTTGGTTACGATGTAGAAAGCAACGGCGTAGAATTTACCGTTCCCCAAGGAAGCAAAGCGCGGGCAATTTTCGATGGCGAAGTTACCCGTGTGGTTATGATTCCAGGCAAAAATACGATTGTGATTATCAAACACGGAACCTACTTTTCGGTGTACGACAACCTCATAGACGTTACCGTGAGCAACGGACAAAAAGTAAGTGCCAAACAAGAACTTGGCACAGTATTTACCGACCCCGAAACCGGAACTTCGGTGTTGCAATTGCAGATTTGGAAGGAATTGAATAAGCTGAATCCGGAGCCTTGGATTACGAAGTAAAAAACAAAAAAATGGAATTACAGCCAATACAGAATTTGATATACGAAATGAGAGGTTACAAAGTAATGCTCGATTTTGACATTGCGGCAATGTATGGAGTGCAAACCGGACGCCTAAACCAAGCCGTTAAACGGAATTGGAGACGTTTTCCCGAAGATTTTATGTTTCAACTGACAAGTGATGAATGGGAAAACTTGAAATCACAATTTGCGATGTCATCACAAATTGTGATAACATCACACAAAAAACGTCCAAAATCGGCATTACCATTTGCATTTACCGAACAAGGCGTAGCAATGTTATCGGGCGTACTCAATAGCGAAGTTGCAATAGATGCTAACATAAAAATTATGCGAGCTTTTGTAGCGGTACGCCAATTGGTGCACAATCAACCTGTGAGTAGCGAAATGAAAGAATTGCAACGTGAAATGACCAAACTAAAACAGTATGTAGAAGAAACATTTACCGATTGCACCGATATAAACGAAGACACCCGCCTGCAATTGGAACAACTAAACCGGCTGTTTGCCGAAATGACACAAAACCGTTTACCCGCAAAACCACGCCGTAAAATTGGATTTTTTACCGAAGAACAACGGAATAAAAAGGAAGATATAATTGAATAACAACTAACTAAAAAAACAGAAAAACAAAAATATAACTTATTGATTTTGAACATATAGTTCTTATTTCTCATAATCTGAAATCTGGTAAATAGTAAGACACATCGAGAATAAGTTTACGAAGGTTCACGCTGTTTGGCGTGAGCTATTTTGTGCTTATTTGTGTGTGACGGTTTTACCAGATACCGAGATTATAAAATAAGCAATTAACGAAATAGTTTACGCTTTTTTTATGCAGAAAAACCACGGAATACATATCGGCAAACTGATACGCAAACATCTGAAAGATAACGGACAATCTGTTGTTTGGTTTGCCAAGCAATTAGAGTGCGACCGCTCGAAAATGTATCGTATTTTCAATAGTCCTATTATTTATAGCAGTGATTTATGGCAAATTTCTGCTATTCTCAAACACGACTTCTTTCTTGACGTATCTTCTTGTTTTTCAAACAGAAAAGAATAAAATGTTGCATTTTTCGCTACACTTTTGTTGTGAAATTCGGAATAGTATTGTGGTGATATTCGGTATATTAAATTGATTGTTGTTTGGTGGATTTGTTTTAGATTTGTGGGATTAAGGTAAAATAATAATTAATTTAATTTTTTACAATTATGATGACTATTAGAAATTCAGATTATCCTTTTGAAGACCCTTTTGACACGAGGTCTATGGGAAGGCAAATAGTAAATCGCAAGCAAGAGAAAGAAAAAAAAGGTTGCGGTATTTTTTGGTTTATTGGTATCTTTTGGCTTATTATGATGGGTATTTTAATATGGTTTTTTTCAACCCGTACAGGTAATCTTTGGATATGGATTTTAGTAACTTTTTTTGGTTTGTTCATTTTAGCTTCTTTTGTGAAAGGTTCTAAAATTCCGAAACTATCTGACGAAGAACAGTTTTTGGTAGATATGGAAGAGGTTAAAAAAGGAAATGTAAAGGCAATGGTAAATGTTGGTTTGGCATATTGGAGAGGAGAAGGGGTAGAGAAGAATTTAAAAGAGGCGAAACATTGGCTTACTCGTGCAGTTGAATTAGGCGACCGTTGGGCTCCAACGATGTTAAAAAGATTTCACAAGAACCCAAATAAACCTTTTTGATTATGAAATTATTATTAACAATTTTAAAATATCCACTATTTATAATAGTGGCATGTTTAGGTATTTGGTTATCTTATCTTGGTATTAACAAAATAATACTTTGTGGAACAAAGGCGATTGTTTTGGAAGGATTTTTAGGATTTGTTGTAGTTGTAGTAACATGGATTTTTATGAAACGAGTGTTATTCAAACCCTATAAAAAATTTATTATAGAACCTTTTTATTTTTTTATAGCAACAAAAATAGATGGTACATTTACTTTTTTTGTACTTTTAATTCTTAATTCTTATTTTTGCTATAATACAATAAAATCGTGGTGGTCAATCGAATTTGAGGGTTTTTGGAAAGTCGTAATATTGCTCTCTATATCAAGTATTATGATTGAACTTTTTCGTCATATATTTGTGCCAACAATAATACTCCTTGATGCAAAATATCGTGCGAAAGACGACACGTTTTACTCTATAATAAAGAAATTGTTTGATTAGGCTAAGGCTCTTGCCTTAGTCAGCTTTATCAAAACAGGCTTTGCCTATAAAATCGTCTGAACCAGAATTTTAACAAGATTTAGAGGATTTGCAAGATTTTTTTTATCTTGGTAATTTTGGTTCAAGACAAAAATAAAAAGCAATGATTGCAAAGTCATTGCTTTTTTTGTGTACAATGGTGTATTGCTTTTTGAGGAAAGAATAGTATTTTTGTCAAGAAAAAATAAAAAAACAAAACCCTGAAGTTTGCATTCGCAGGGACAACAGGGTATTACGAGACAAAGATACTACCTTTTATAAGAAAAAGCAAATAAATTAGATATAATTTTAGTTGATGAAATACACAGATTATGAAATAGCCTTGTCTGCACCACGAATTGAAAAATATTTACAGGCTTGCAAAGGTGATAAAAATAAAACCTTAATTTTGTATAGATACAATATCAAATTGTGTCAAAAGTTTTATGGTGTATTGAGTGTATTTGAAGTTGTATTGCGAAATGCTATTGACGCACATTTTAAAGCGCAATTACAAGATAATGATTGGCTTACAACACAGGTTCAGAATGGTTTTCTTGTAAATTATCAAGAAACTATATTGAAAGAACGAAATAAATTGATTGTCAACAAAAAATATACTCACGACAAATTGGTTGCTTCGTTGAGTTTAGGCATTTGGACATTTATGTTTTCTCGCAATTGTTATAAAAATTCGGGGAAACAACTTTTGCAAATATTTCCAAACAAAACACACGGATTAAATCAACGAGATATTTATGCCGAATTAGATAAAATACGAACATTCCGTAATCGCATTGCACACCACGAACCATTATGTTTCAACAGTGCAGGAATGATTACAATTGTTTATGCACAAAACGTTTTTTCATTGGTAGTCAAATATATTGATTTCCTCGGTTACAATACGAATGAACTTTTATATGGTGTGGAAAATCCGTTGCATACAATGACAAAAATAGAAGAATTGAGTAGAGCCATATATACTTTTGGATAGCCAATTACGTTATAAAAATCACATACTATTTTATTTTGCAACCCCCCAACATCCACATAATAATCCAAAAACTCGATGCGTTCACACGCAAATACTACCGCAACGAGTTCTATCGCGGAAGCATTATTTTTCTGCTTTGCGCAGTTTTGTATGTGCTTACAATTTCGTTTGTAGAACATTTGAGTTTTCTTTCGATTGTCGTGCGGAGTGTGCTGTTTTATGGTTCAATAGTGTTGTTTCTTGCAGCGTTTGTGTTTTTAATTCTTGTGCCGCTTTTAAAAATATGGCGCATTGGTAAAACGCTCAATTACAGGCAAGCATCGAAAATTATAGAACAACATTTTCCCGAAATTAAAGACACACTTATCAATGCACTTGAACTTTCGGCTGATGAAAATTATGCCAACAATCAACTTGCAATTGCTGCTATTGAGCAAAAAATTCAGGCAATTCAGTGGATTCCGTTTACCGCCGCCGTTGATTTTCGGAAATTGCTATCGTTTGGCAAATATGCCGGTGCGTTGGCGGTTGTGGTTGTGTTGCTGGTGCTGTTGTTCCCCGGCTCTATCAGTCAGGGTGCAACGAGAATTGTGCGGCACGCGGAGTTTTTTGAAAAGCCTGCGCCGTTTCAGTTTGTTTTAGACCACGAATCGCTTGTGGTTGTGAAAGGGCAAGATTGCACCGTTTCGGTGGAAATTCAAGGCTCGTATGTGCCAAATTCGGTTGAAATACTTGTGGGCGGCACGGCATTTTTGATGCAAAAGAAATCAAAAACCGAATTTGAATACACGTTTAAAGCCTGCAACAACAATATTCCTTTTCAGTTTCGTGCCGACGAATATCTGTCGAAACAGTATATGGTGCAGGTAAATCCGTTGCCCGAAATTCTGCAATTTACTGTGGCTGTGCAAGTTCCGAGTTATACAGGGCTCGATAATTTTGAGGTGGCAAATACCGGTGATATTAGTTTTCCGGCAGGGTCAAAATTGATGTGGAAAATTTCGTCGAACGAAGTGAAAAATCTTGCTTTACGATTGAATGATACTGTGAAACTTGAATTTGTGCCGATGAAAGAAAACACCTATTCTTTGACACACAGCATAAAAAAATCAACGGCGTACAGCATTGTGGGAACGAATGATTTTTTCAAAAATCACGAGATTATTTCCTACACCTTTACGGCAATTCCCGATATGAGTCCGCAGATTGAAGTAGAGGAAAAACGTGACAGTACGAATTTCTATGTTTCTTATTTTAAAGGACTTATACAAGATGATTACGGATTTTCGGCTTTGAATTTTGTGTATTATGATAGACAAAATCCGGCGAAAAAAACCACTCTTCCTATTCAGCATAATGCCAACGTGCATAAGCAGGATTTTTATTTTATGTTCGATTTTTCGCAGTTGCAAAAAGGTTCGCAGCTTGCCTATTATTTCGAGGTGTGGGACAACGATGCGGTGTTTGGCAAGAAATCGGCTCGTTCGGCGGAATTGAATTTTACCGTGCCAACTGATGGCGATATTGAAAAATTGCAGCAGGAATTGAGTCAAAATATGGAAAAATCGGCAACGCGAAGTATGAATCTTACAAACGAATTGTTGAAAGATATTTCGGCTTTGCAACGCAAAATGTTGCAGGAAAATATATCGGATTGGGAACGGAAACAACTGATGCAGGAATTGCAAAACAAGCAAGAACAAATAAAACAACAGGTCAATGAACTTGCGCAAATGATGCAACAAAAAACCGAACTATCGAAACAACTTACCGAACAGGAAGAATTGATGCTTGAAAAACAAAAACAAATTCAAGAATTGCTCGAAAATTTGATGGACGATGAATTGAAAAAAATGTTCGACGATTTCAATAAACTGATGAACGAATTTAAGAGAGACGAGTTTATGAAACAATCGCAAGATATGAAATTCTCGTATGAAGATTTGCAAAAACAATTAGATAAAGATTTACAACTTCTCAAACGTTTTGATGTGGAGCAACAGGTGCGTTCTACGTATCAGAAAATGAACGATTTGGCGCAGGAACAAGAACAATTAGCCAACGAACTGCAAAAGCAAAAAAACAGCCCCGAAATGCAGCAAAAACAGCAAGATTTGGAACGTCAGTTGCAAGATATTAAAAACGAATACAACGATGCCTTGCAAAAAAATCAGGATTTGCAACATTCATTCGATTTGCCCGATTTTAAGCAGGAATTTCAGGAAATTTCGCAGGAAATGCAGCAAAGTAAGGAACAAATGCAGCAAGGAGCGCAAAGCAAATCGAGCAAGTCAATGAAAAAAGCGCAGGAAAAAACGCAGGACGTGGCGCAACAAATGCAGCAAAAACTCGACGAACAATTAATGGAACAAACTGCCGAAGACATTGACAATCTGCGTCTTATAGTTCATAATTTGCTCAATTTTTCGTTTAAACAGGAAGAATTGATAAAAGCAACCGGAGCACTCGCCTATTATTCCGACCCCAAATATGCCGATGTGGCACATCAACAAGCCATGTTGCGTGAAAATTTCAATGTCCTGCGCGATTCGCTGTTTGCGCTTTCGCAACGTCAGCCGCAAATTTCCGCGCCGATTAACAAAGAATTGGCAACCATTCAACGTAAGCAATCACTCATAATAGCTGCTTTAGAGGACGCACGAAAATCGACCGCACAAGTTGAGCAACGCTACGTAATGACTGCCGCAAATGACCTTCTTTTGATGCTTGGCGAGGCACTCAATTCCATGCAACAACAATTGATGCAACAACAGCAACAATGCAGCGGCGGCAGTTGCAACAAACCCGGTAAAAAACCCGGCAAAGGAAATAAACCATCAATGCAACAAATGCAAAGTATGCAACAAGGCTTGAAACAGCAAATGCAACAAATGCTCGACCAAATGAAAAACGGAAGTATGCAACAGGGCAGTCAACAAATGCAGCAAAAATTGAGCGAAATGCTTATGCAACAGCAAATGGCGCAACAACTGATGCAACAACTGATGCAAAACGGTAATCTTTCGCCCGAAGGCATGCAGCAATTGAAAGAGATACAAAAAATGATGGAGCAATCCGAGCGAGATATTATCAATCAGTCGATTACGCAAAGTTCGCTGGTACGACAAGAAAAAATTCTTACCCGTATGTTAGAATCGGAAAAATCGCTGTACGAACGGGAATTAGACCAAAAACGCCAATCGAATGAGGCAAAAGATATTTACGGCGCAGCAAAAAATGCGTTTGGCGGGAAAAAACAGGAAACCATAAACTATAATACCGATTTGCAACAATCTCAATTGCAACTGAAAAACTATTATCGTAAGATTTTTAATGAGTATTTGTTGAATGTGCAGTAGAGACGTGGTGCGTCGCGTCTCATTGAATGTGCAGAAAATCGTCAAACAACAAAAGCAACAGATTTATTGATTTTATTTGAAATATCGGTTAACGCAGTTGCAAGTGTTTTTAGCTCATTTGTTGTAAATTTAGCCGATTTTCCATTAACGGTGTTGCGGTTTAATCGTTGATAAAACCATTGCGGTGTTTTACGGAAATATTGTTTTGCAAGATACGACACCGATATAGCCGGCAATACTTCTTCCAATCTATTTTTTAAAATATTTTCCTCTACTTTTGCGTTTGTTTCTTTGATAGACAATAACATAGCGGTTTCAAAATCTGTTTGATTTTCATTAACAAGCGCGTCCATTTCTCTATCTATTGCATCTTTTTCCGCATCTGTTGTTGCATTGATAAACCTATTTTTCAATTCTTCTATTTTCTGTTTCATAGCATATAGTGTTTAATCCATTTCTTTTAAATTTTCAATCAATTTATCAATTTCGTATTGGAATTTTTCTCTCGATTGTGGTTGAAATTTTTGCCAATACCGAAGATAAAAAAGCAAACTTTGTTCAGCGTCTTTTCGCTCTTTGCTGATTTTTTTACTCATATTCTTTTGGTGTTTGATAATACAAATGTAATAACATTTTTGTTATTATAAAAATGTTTTGTCAATTATTTTCCAAAAAGTGTAATTTTATTCCACCTCAAAAATATCAACAAGTTTTATTTCAAGTATTTGACAAATTTTATAGAGAGTACCCAAAGTAGGATTGGTGCGCCCTTTTTCTATTCGTATTGCATTGCTGTATTCAATATTCAAATGGTCGGAAAAACTTTGCAAAGACATTCCTTTCAGCGTTCGTATTTCTCTGATTTTCAACCCAACTCGCTTATATAATTCTTCGCCTTTCAATTTTTTATATCATAAATGATTGAATACAAAGAAAAAGTTTTACATTTGCATCATACTAATCATATATGACTGTTTTTTTAGTGGAGGAAGCCGATAGCCGAAAGTGGAGGCAAAATATAAAACAATTAACATTATGGCAAAATCAGGAAATTCAGGAAAATCGGGAGGCTCAGGAAAATCAAACGGAGGCTCAGGAAAATCGAGTGGTTCTAATCCAAATTACCCAAGTACGACAGGAAACCCTTCAGGTGTAGGTAGAGGAAATTCTCCGAAAAAATGAAATTGATGCCTAAAAAGGCATGTTTCTATCCGTTTGGTGCAAATTTAGGCGATAGTCGTAACTTGTACCACTATCGAAACAACTAAAAAAGCAATAATCGCAAGGTCATTGCTTTTTTTGTGTAAAAAAACATAAAAACACTTGCGCAAAGGTATATAAATATATATCTTTGCAATGTTAATTTAAAATCAAAAATGAAATATTCTGAATTTCACAGAAAAATTGTAAAACATGGTTGGAAGTTTGTTTCGGCAACGGGTAGTCATTATTTTTATGAGAAAGATGGTGTAAAATCAACTCCGGTACCGTATCATGGGGCGAAAGAAATATATGAACCACTAAGGAAATCAATTGAACGGCAAATGGGGCTTAGATAGTTTCTTTTTGTGAAAATAAAAATTGTATGTTATGGAAAAAATAATCATTATTATTGGAGCAAGTTCCGACCACTTTGGTGCGTATGCCGAAAACTGTGACGGTATATTTGGCGGTGGAAATACAGTAGCCGAGGCGAAAGAAAACGCATTGGAAGGTTTGCGTTTGTTTGTTGAGTCGAGAGATAAAAAAGATTTACCGGCAATACTGCAAGGCGAATACGAAATTGAGTACAAATACGATGTGCAAAGTTTTTTGAATTATTACAACAGAATATTTACCAATGTTGCGTTGGAACGCATTACCGGCGTTAATCAAAAACTTTTGCATCACTATGCCACCGGCTTGAAAAAACCTCGTGAAAGGCAACGAAAACGCATTGAAACAGCATTACATTCTTTTGGCAAAGAATTATTGACTGTGAATTTATAATGTGTAAAATGGACATAAAAAGCAATAATCGCAAGGTCATTGCTTTTTTTATGTAAAAACACTTGCTAAACGCTTAATAATGATTTACCTTTGCACTGAAAAAGAGAGTAGAATTTAAAAATTTAAGATTGTTAAAGATTTAAGAATTGCAATTGAGAGTTGCAACTTACATTTTTGAATAATTAAATCTTTAAATAAAATCCCTTAAAAAGGAGGTGTTATGCAAATAGTTTTAAGGTCAAACGACGAAGGTCTCGTGAGGTTGACAAATTTGTTAGACAATTTATTGGAATCAGCGCATGTATCTTCCGATATGTATGCCAACATTGTGGTTGCACTTATAGAAGCAGTAAAAAATGCAATTATTCACGGTAATAAATCCAATGAAAATAGCTCAATAATAATTGATTACACGGTAACTCCCACGTATTTGGAATTTCAAGTGAGCGACAGTGGCGAAGGATTTAAGCAAGAAAAAGTTCCCAACCCAACAGCACCCGAAAATATTGAAAAAGAGGGTGGAAGAGGGGTTTATTTGATGAAAAAATTGGCTTCGCAGTGTGAGTATAACGAGAAGGGGAATGCTGTGCGGTTAAGGTTTGATTTGTGATTTTGTCTTGAATTCTATGGTTAATCCAAATTATTTCGGTACAAATTTACGCATATTTTAAAAATGAGCTCAAATAATTTTCGTCGTACAGAGTTTTGTGTTT